>JAPOYI010000035.1 GCA_026706665.1 Gammaproteobacteria bacterium
GGGGGGGGGGGGGGGGGGGGGGGGGGGGGGGGGGGGGGGGGGGGGGGGGGAGCGGGGGGGGGGGGGGGGGGGGGGGGGGGGGGGGGGGGGGGGGGGGGGGCCGACAGGGCCCAATGTTGCGCCGCGACCGATGCTGTCGCGACCAGGCAGCAAAACGCGGCGACTGTCAGTTTTTTCACCCCACGTCGTGTGCCGCCCAAAGCAGGCGATCCTCTTCGAACGGTGCATTCTCGACCCGGGCCGGGTGACCGAACACGGCGGTCGAGCGCGTCTCCTCGACGTACGGCACCAGGTCGGAGAGCACCTCCGTGCGTGGATTGCCGGTTCTCGCGAAGTTGATCACCGAATCCTGCAGGTTCGCCGCGAGGGTGTCTTCGGCATCGCCTCCACCGAAGAACTCGACGCTCTCGTCGCTCCCGGCATGGGTGCCGAAAATGAAGCCGATGATGATCGCGTGGCATGATCGCAGGATGCCGCCGCCCCACGGCGATTCCGCGGTGAATACGTACTGGTACGCCTGGTTGCCGCGCGCTGCGATGCCCTCGCAGAGGCGGATCGAGGGCATGCGCATCCTGCGGCCCGTCTCGATGGCCGCCAGCACCGAAACGGGGTCGGTCCAGTGCCCGCGGGACTTGAGGATCTGTCGGAATCCGTCGATGAGGCCCTGGGCGTCGTCGACGGTCTTGGAAACCTCGGCGACCAGTCCGGCCTCGTCCAGGTTCTCCGCAAGCGGAGAGCGGCAGGTGAAGAGCCGCCACTCGTCCCGCTGCGTTCCGGCGAAGACAGAGATGCCGTCCGCTGCCCCGGCCTTGACCGCATCGACCGGTATCGCCTTGAGGTCGGTGCCGTCGATCACCGACCGGAAGTTCCCGAGGCCGTCCGGCATCGAGAACCCCAGTCCGGCATCCGTAATGGTTTCCGGATCGAGCGCCAGGAGCTTGTCGACGTCGTTGCCGGACATGCCGACCTTGTCGAGGAACGCCTCGGAGACCCGCACCGCGCGTTCGAGTGGGTTTGCGCTGCTGCCGCCTCCGCTCACCGGCATGGCCCGGTGGAAGAGTCCCCGCGCGGGCGCGAACGCCAGCAGGGCGCAGACGCTCGCCGCACCCGCCGACTCGCCCAGGATGGTGACGTTGCGGGGATCTCCGCCGAACGCCGAGATGTTGTCGCGTATCCATTTCAGCGCCTCGACCTGGTCCAGCAGGCCCTCGTTCCCGGTCGAGGGAATGCGCCCGCCCGTCACTTCGTTCAGGTTGAGGAATCCGAGTGCGCCGATCCGATAGTTGATCGTGACGACCACGACGTCGCCGCGGCGGGACAGTATCTCGCCGTCGTAGGTCGGCGTGGCCCCCGTGCCGCCGGTGAAACCGCCCCCGTGGATCCACATCAGCACCGGGCGCTTCGCATCGTCGAGGCCGGGCGTCCAGACATTGAGCTGCAGGCAGTCCTCGTCGCGCTTCTCGGCGTTGGCGGCGTTGAACACGAACTTCAGCGGGCCTTCGCCCGGGCGGGCCGCCTGCCACGCCTGCGTGCCCCAGTCGCCGCCCGCGGCGCGCACGCCGGCCCAGGGCTCGGGTGGTTCCGGCGCGCGCCAGCGCCGCTCACCCACGGGAGGGGCCGCGAAGGGAATGGCCCTGAAGCGGTGGATCCCGTCAATGTTCGCACCCTCTAACTTGCCGTATCGTGTTTCGACGATGGCCATGCTGTCCCCCACCTGTTGATCTCGTAAACGGTTAAGTTTGGGAGGGACTGGCAGCCAACGCAAGGCCGGTTGCCGGGCAACCTGGGTCGGACCATACTGACCGGCGAAGCGAGCCAATCCGTCGAGCGCGATGCCACGAGAACACAGCAACGCCGATAGGGTTCGAGAACTCATGCGGTTCCTGGGGCGCGAGGCGCGGGGAGAGGGTCGTATCTACCTGGTCGGTGGTGCCTCTGCGGTGATTGTCGGATGGCGAGACACGACGGTTGATGTCGATCTCAAGCTGGATCCCGAACCGCCCGGCATTTTCCAGGCCATTGCGCGCGCCAAGGATGCATTGAACATCAACCTGGAGTTGGTCTGCCCGGACGATTTCATGCCGGCCTTGCCGGATTGGCATGCCCGTAGCGTCTTTGTCGCACGACACGGTACGGTAGATTTCCTTCACTATGACTTCTACGCTCAGGCGCTTGCCAAGATCGAACGAGGACATGTACAGGACCTGCGCGATGTCGAAGCGATGTCGCGATTGAATCTCATTGAGCCTGAGCGGCTGATGTGCCTGTTTGAAGCCATTGAAGCCGATTTGGTGCGCTACCCCGCTATTGATTCCTCTCACTTTCGGAACCAGGTGGAGAACGTGATCAGCGCAATCGGAACCGGGAAATCGTGACCGCAACCAGTCGACAGGAAGCGACCCGAAGGTCGATCCGGCCGGATCTTCCCGGGGCGGATGTCGTGGCCGCCGGCATCGAAGACCTGAGGCGCGGTGAGTTCACGGTCGAGGCACTGCTCGTGGCCGTGGGTGCCCCCCGGTTGCGCAGCGCCGGCCTTGAGATCCCCGATGCGCCGGATTGCCCGGAAAGTCCGGAACTGGCCTTGTACGCCGCCATCGGTGAGCGGGAAGCCGGCAACACCCATTCCCGATACAACGCCCTGATCCGGCGCCTGGTCCGTTTCGAGCGGGCAATGGAAGCGCTGCACCCCGTGCCGGGGCCGCACCGCGTGCGTAACCGCTGACCCGGTGGTAGGGAAAGCGCGGCGGACTGACGGCGGCGTTACGTGCGTTTGAGCAGATCGCGGAGTTCCGGGATCAATGACCTTGGGGGGCCGACGCCTCGTGTCAGGGCGGCGGCGAAGGTCCTCGGGGATCGAACAGGATTCCATAATCCACCGGTCGAAACGGCGTACGCGGGTCCGTCTTCCCCAGCAGTTTGTACTGGCCGGCGGAGACCAACACGGGCACATGTTGCCGCCAACGCGGAACCGGCGTGTCTGCACGGGCGCTAAGGACGCGGATCGCGCCGAATCTCCGTTCTTCCGAAAAGTCGGGGAACTGAGCGTCGGGGTCCGCCGTCACGATATGGGTCACCATGACCGCGGGCAGCATCCTGACGAACCGATGACCGGCGTGGAGGTCGTACAGCGGGACGTCCCGGTGCAGGTGGTAGTAGCCGGGCGTGTTGTAGTAGGGGCGGTCCGCTTGCCACACGGCACCGACGTGGGGCGCATCTGCCAGGTAGCGGTACGCGGCGAAGATCGGGTCCTGACCGGCGCGCGTGCCGAGGAAAATGACATGGCCTGTCTCCCTCGACCAGGCGCGGTAGACGCTTTCCTGGTTCGGCAGCGCGTTCAGGATTCCGGCCGCCGACACGCACGCGAATGCGGCGCCCGCCGCGAACGCTCCGGCGCGGCCCCGGACGCCGCGGCCGTGGAGCCGAACAGCGAGGTCCGCACCGATCATCATCATCAGCGGCACGGCGGCGAACACGAACCGATACTCCTTGTGCGCCTGCAGGGAGTGGATGACGACAATCAGGGCGATCAGGGCGAGCAGCAGGGCGTACCGCCGCGGCGCAAACCCCGCCGCGATCATACACAGGACGCTTAAGCCCGCGTGCGCCGTTACCAGCCAGACGAGGTATTGCCATGCCGGGCTCTCGCCGACGCGGTGCGGTTCCAGGGCGAGGTTGAAGCGGATGTTCGTTACGTAGGAGTGGAAGAGGCCGGCGTCCCACGTGGCGGCGTCGAACGCGCCGACCGCGAGAACCAGTGCGCCTGCCGCCAGCAGCAGGGCTGACCTCGGCTTCGAGCGCAGGAGCACGATGGCGAACAGCACGACAGCCACCGGCGCGTACTGGAGGCGGATGGCGGCGGCGAGCAACGTCAGCAGGACCCCGCACAGACCGGCGGCGAGTCCGATGCGGCCAGGGCGGGTGGCGATCCAAAGCGTGAGCAGCAGCGGGCCGGTGGCGACGAACTCCGTCATCGGCTTGTGCGCGAACCCGCATAGTTCGTACCAGAACGCGCCGGCGAGCAGGGCGACGCGCGCGGCGGTCTCCCCGAAATGGCTGCGCGTGGCGAAGTACATGCCCGCCGGGATCGTCAGCGAAACCGCGCAGAACACGAGCTCGACGCCCGCAATGTACCCGCGCGGCTCGCTTAGACCGACGAGGTCGAACAGCTTGAGCACGCCCGCGACCAATCCCGGCACGAACCAGGCTCGGGCGCCGTAGAAGTACTCCCAGTAGGTCACGCCGTTCCCGAACACCAGGCGGTGAGCTGGCTCCAGGTACTGAAAGATCTCGTCGGGGTGAAGGGTGAAGTCACCCGAAAGAGCAACCGTGGCTCGCGCCAGGAATGCCAGGGCGAGCACCAGTGGAAGGTGTCTCCAGATCTTGCCTGCTTCAGCGCGGGGATGCAGGTAGCTTTCGAGGACCGTGCGCGCCGCGAGTGCGAGCGATGCGACGGCAGGGCGGTTGTGTGGTACCTGGCGCGGGGCTTTACGCTTTGCCCGCGAGCGTCTTGACTGTCGGGAGGTCATCCTGCGCCTTGATCGGCGCACACTATTGGCCGGTCATGTCGGGAAAGGGGTTCTCCGCGTCCAAGGGGATTGGTTGGCCGTACCCCGGCACCCGCAGTTCGTTCCCGGACAGGCCGAGATCGTCAGCCTCGATCACGCCCTCGCCAAAGCCGTACAGGACATTGGTCTCGCCCCTTGTCATCGCGGCGTCGTAGGCGATCGCCCGTTCGCGAACGGCGTCGTTGCGCCTGGCGTGGGAAGCCATCGCGCGCTGTCCGTGCTTTTTCTCCAGCATGCGTTTCGTGAGGGCGGGTGACAGGAACAGCCCGGTCGCGTTGTTGCCGCCGAAACCCTTGGAGTTGACGAACACGGCGTCCATGTCCTTGCCGGGGAGTTCGAAGTGCTCGGTCGAAAGCCGCAGGTGATCGTGGGACACGTCGTCGGCGATGGCGTCGATGGTGGTGATGCCCGGCATGCAGTCGTAGGCCCAGGTGCCCAGCGCGCAGGCGAGCTGATCGCCGGAGGCGGGCGCCATGGAGTGGCCCAGCACCGACTTGACCGCCGCCACCGGCCAGTTCTCGATGCCGAAAAGGCCCGCGATCTCGTCCAGGATGCGGGACTCGGTGACGCGGTTCTGCGGCGTGCCGGTGCCGTGGGCGTGCACGAACGTTCGGCGTCGCACGCTGTCCTCGCCGAGGATGGCCCGCGCCATTGCCATCGCCTTGGCCATGGTGACGTAGTTGCCCATCCCCGGGGAGGAGATGGACTTCTTGAAACCGTCGGCATTGACGTAGATGGCGGGGGCTCCGCAGTGGATGTTGGCGCCGAGTTCGAGCGCGAGCGCATCGTCGCAGACCACCGCGTAGACCGCGGCCTCGGCCACGGTGAAACCGCAGTTGTTGCCGAACGGGCGGCAGGCGCGGCGGTTGTCCACCGTATCGCT
Source organism: Gammaproteobacteria bacterium (assembly GCA_026706665.1). Classification (GTDB taxonomy): domain Bacteria; phylum Pseudomonadota; class Gammaproteobacteria; order Pseudomonadales; family Azotimanducaceae; genus VXNE01. The sequence goes on from JAPOYI010000035.1 coordinate 5,449, forward strand.
GCCGTCCAGGGCCATCAGTGCTTCGTCCTCGGCGAGCGCGCCCATGACCCGGTAACCCTCGATGATCTCGGGCACGATGGGGGCTTCCGCGCCGCCCACCAGCGCCACCCGCAGCTTGCCGGCGCGGATTTCGTCCACGGCGCGGCCCAGGTTGTAGAGAAACGTGGCGCAGGCACCGATGATGCCGCCGATGGCGCCGACGTTGCCGATGGTGTAGGCGCTGACGAAGTCCGCCACCATGTCAGGCAGGCCGAAGGCGACATGCTTGGAGGTGACGCGTCCGCCCGTGAGGGGCAACTGCATCAGGCCGGCATTGCTTTGCGCGTCGAGCTGGCCCATGGCGCTGCCAGCGTAGACCGCGAACGCATCGGGACGCACCCGCGCGCGCAGTTCGCTCCAGTCGAGACCCAAGGACTGGACGGCGTCGGAGGCGCCGAAGATGGCCAGTTCCAACCCCCTCGGGTGACTGCGTGAAGGGTAGAGCCGACCGGGTTCGAACCCGGTGGGAAGCTGTCCGGCGGACGTGACGCGCGAGGTCGTCCGCTCTGGAAACAGGACCGAAGCGTCCTCCTTCACCCGTACGGTGACGCGCCTCTCGTCCAGGGGCTCGACGGACCAGCCCGGCGGAACGTTTTCCGGCAGGTCCCGCTTCGCGACGACGAACCTGATGCCCTGTCTTTCCGCTGCGCTGATCGTGGCCTGCCGGTGGCGCACGACATCCGCCGGATCGAAGCGCGATATGCGACGGATCAGCGTGTTGTCGCGAATGTGCTCCCGCGTCGCCGGGTCGGCCGGGTCGTCGTTCAGCCGCATCAGCGCGGCGAGGCTCGCGTAGGTGTCGTCGGCGTCGGCCGCGCCGATCGCGTCGATGACAATGCGGCGAAACGCGTGGTGGAACGAGACCCGGCCGGCAGGGTTTATGCCGCCTATACCTACGATGACGGGGAGCCTGGACAACTTAACCCGGGTGCTTCATCAAGGGCCGAGGGCCATTGTAGGGCCCGCCAGGCCTATGACACCCGCTCGATCGCCATCGCGGTCGCCTCGCCGCCGCCGATGCAGAGCGACGCTACGCCCTTGCTGCCGCCGGTCGCGGCGAGGGCGTGGGCCAGGGTGACGAGCAGCCGGCTGCCGGTGGATCCGATGGGGTGTCCCTGGGCGCAGGCGCCGCCGTAGACATTCACCCTGTCGGCGTCGAGTCCGAGTTCGGAGATGGCGAGCATGGTCACCATGGCGAACGCTTCGTTGATCTCGAACAGGTCTACCTCCTGCTTGCTCCAGCCGACCCGGGCCAACAGTCTTTCGATGGCGCCGACCGGCGCGATGGTGAAGTCCGACGGGTGAATCGAGTGGGTGGCGTGCCCGACAACGCGTGCGAGCGGCTGGTCCCCCGCGGTTTCGTCGCCGAGCACCAGCGCCGACGCGCCATCGGAGATGGAACTCGCGTTCGCCGCGGTAATCGTGCCGTCCCGCGCGAAGGCCGGGCGCAGCGTGGGAATCCGGTCGACCCGGGAGCGCCGCGGCTGCTCGTCTTCGCGCAGGTCGCCGAACGGCGCGATCTCGCGATGGAGGTCGCCGCCGTCCATCGCGCGCAGGGCCTTTGTCACGGAGGAGATGGCGAACGCGTCCATGTCCTCCCGCGTGATCTGGTGTGCGTCGGCGGTGGTCTGGGCGAAGCTGCCCATGGACGCGCCGGTCTCGGCGTCTTCGAGGCCATCGACGAACATGGCGTCCGCGGTCTCGCGGTGACCCATGCGGTGTCCGCGCCGCGCATTGGCCAGCAGGTAGGGCGCGTTGGACATGCTCTCCATGCCGCCGGCGACGACGCAACTGGCGCTGCCGGCCCGGATCAGGTCGGTGCCGAGCATGGCGCACTTCATGCCGGAAGCGCACACCTTGTTCACGGTGGTCGCACCCACTGCGTCGGGTATGCCCGCGAGGCGCATCGCCTGGCGCGCGGGGGCCTGCTTTACGCCGGCGCCGATGACGCAACCCATGAGCACCTCGTCGATGGCGGCGGTGTCGACGCCGGAATCTGCCGCGGCGGCCTCGATGGCGCGCGCGCCGAGTTCGGGCGCGGCCTTGTCGCTGAGCGCGCCGAGAAAGCTGCCGATGGGCGTGCGTTTCGCGCCGAGGATGAAGACATCGTTCATGGAAGTTTCCTTTGTCTATGTGCGCCGGGGCGCGGTGCTCCGGCGGTAGTTTGCCGTGGGATTCATGCCGACTGGCGCTGCCCGAATCGCGGGATCAGTTCCGCGAAGTTGCAGGGCTTGAAGTCGGCGTCGAGTTGGAACTTCAGGATTTCGTCCCAGCCGGTGCGGCAGGCGTTGGCGGAGCCGGGCAGGGCGAAGATCAGGGTACCGTTGGCCAGGCCCCCCACCGCGCGGGACTGAATGGTGGAACTGCCGATCTGGGCCAGTGAGACCTGCCGAAACAGCTCGCCGAAGCCATCGATGGTCTTGTCGAACAGGGGCAGCAGGGCTTCCGGCGTGCTGTCGCGATCCGAGAATCCCGTTCCACCGGTGGCGAGGATCGCGTCGATTCCGGGGTCCGCGATCCAGACCGATACCCGCGCCCGAATGCGGTACATGTCATCGATCTCCATGGCGCGCTCGACCAGCGTGTGTCCGGCGTTCGCGAGGCGCCCGCAGAGGAGGTCGCCGGAAGCGTCGTCCGCCTCGGTGCGGGTGTCCGAGACAGTTAACACCGCGATTTGCAAGGATTTACTTGCCGATTGGCCAGCCATTTGGTAACCATTCGAGAGTTTGCGGACTCGGGAGCGTTTACATTACAGTAGCCGCCCCCTGATGCATATGGGTTCGGGATTGAGTAAAGACGTGTCGGTCAACGACCGGCTCTATTTTATTGCCGAGAGTCTGGCGCAGGACTTCTCGCTGTTTCCCAGTGCCGAGACCGGTCAGCACCGGTCCATGCGCGGCCTGCTGCGGGAGGCGGAAATAGCGCGCCGGCGGGACACGCTGGCGAACATGGATATCGACTCCTACATCGAGGCAGTCGTGGCGGACGCCGAGGATACGCGCCGCACGCCGGCGCCGGACGTGATCCGGCGCCTCGGGGAAAGGGTCGGCGACGAGGTGCGCGAGGGGCCGTTCTACGCCTGCGTCCTGCGCATGGATTTCGATGGCGTTCCGCGCCCGGTGGCGTTCATCGCCCAGGACCGTTCGGTGAACAACGGAGTCTGGGGGCCTGAACACCACTTGGCCGCGGCCGACTGGGTCGGGGAGTCCGCCAACCGGGCAATGCCGATCGTCACTTTCATGGACACGCCGGGGGCGGACGCCCAGGCGGACGCCAATCGCGACAACCAGGCGCACAGTATCTCCAGGCTGATCACCCAGATGTCCGGCGTGAACGTGCCGAACCTCGGCATCATCTTCGGGCTCGGCTACTCGGGCGGCGCCATTCCGCTGGCGGCGAGCAATCTCCTGCTGTCGGTGCGGGACGGGGTTTTCAGCACCATCCAGCCCCAGGGCCTGGCCAGTATCGCGCGCAGGCTGGACCTGTCGTGGCAACAGTGCGCCAAGCAGGTGGGCCTGTCGCCGTTCGAACTGTACGCCCAGGGCAACATCGACGGCATCATCGACTATGGTCCGGGGGAGGAAAGCACGCTGCACAACCTCCGCCAGGCCATCGTCACGGGCATCCAGTCCATCGAAGCCCGGTCCCAGTCGTTCGTGGCGGACAATCCCTACATCCTCGATCACTACCGGCGCAGCCTGGAGCGATTCCTGGCGCCGTCGGAGCGCCTGCGGCGCATACAGGAGAGCGGGTCGTTCCGGATCTCGCGCAATCCCACCGAGTATCCGAACGTATTCGGGGTCGCCAATCGCTATCTCAGGTACCTCGGCTGCCGCCGGCGGATAAAGGCCACCTCCAGGCACCAGTACGGACGCCTGGCGCGGCAGGACCTGCCGGAGGGAGAGTTGGCGGCGCGCGCGGCGCGCGAGCGCCGCCGGGTGTTCCTGAAGTGGATGCAGGAACCCGACCAGGTCCGCTACGACGACGTGCTGTCGCGCGCGTGGCGGAACTACGTCTCGAGGAAGGAGGCGCTGGGCGGTGAGCGGGGCCGCTTCGCGCGGCTGTTCCTGGGCGAGCCGGCACAGAACTACCGTGAAGCCCGCGCGACGCTCATCTCCGACCTGGGCATGCACCTCTTCAATCGCTGGAAGTCGGATGCGAAGGGCAACTTCGGGGCATTGAAGCACTACCTGACGAACCATGCGGAGGTGGGTGCCCTGGTCAGCGTCGACGCTATCCGCGAACCGTACGCCTTCCTGCGTGCCATCGCGACCGATCCCGCATTCGGACCGCTGCTCCGGCAGCGTTTCACCCACGAGGGCGGCAAGCTGCTCTCGCCGGAACATCTCGACGGCAAGTCCGACTCGTACGTCCGCTCGCAGTTGACGGCGGAACTGAACCTGGCGATGACCGAAGGCCCGATGGACGGCACCGTCGAACTGGCGGAGCGGACGCGCCAGTCGCTGGTACGCGCCGCCGGCTCCGCCTCGCCGCTGGTGGTCAACCGGTTGATCCTCGAGGATCGGTTCCCGGTGTTCATCCGCGCGCCTGCCGCGGCGGTCGAAGACAAGGAGCGCACGGTGCTCGATATCCTGCTCGAAGACGATCTGCGGCAGGACTTCGCTTCGGAGTGCGAGAACTTCCTCCTGTTCGATGCCGTCTACGATCACACCATCGGGAGTCTCGACTCCATCGCCGAAGAAGCTGGCCGCACCCGGAGCCTGTCGCAGGGGTCCCTGTCGGGACTGATGGACCTGGCTTTCGCGGCGGCGGCCACGGGCGGCACCTTCGACGCGCCGGCGGGCGCGACGCCGGAACAGGTCGTCGCGCGTCTCAAGGAGCGGTTCTTCGACTGGTACCGGCGCATCTCGGACAATCCCCGGTCAGGCGACTTCTTCCGCGCGGTGGAAGAGTGGAAAAAGCGGGCCTTCGCGCACTTGCCGGACACGCTTTTCGTGGTCGTCACCTTCCTGTTCGAGAGGCTGCTCCTGTCCTACCTGCGTTCGGAGTTGGACGGTCGCCGCTACGACGGTCGCATCGCGCCCCGCAAGATCGGCCGAAAGGACTTCTGGAACCGGCTCCATATCGCCTACCGCGATCTGCGCATCCAGAACACCCTGACCCGTTTCAAGTCCCGGCGCGCCACCGCGCCGCAGGCATTCATCGACCTTTTCTTTTCCGACTTCGAGGAGCTCTTCGCCGACCTCCTGAGTTCCGACCCGTGCGAGTTCCCGGGCCTGCGACAGTCCATCGAGACCGCGCTGTCGAACGGCGTCACCCCGTGTGGCGTCATCACCGGGATCGGCAGTTTCAAGGACGGCGGCGGGGGCTTGAGGGCCGGCGCCGTCATCTCCAATCCGGACTTCCAGGCCGGGGCCTTCGATATGGCCAGTGCCGAGAAGTTCTGCAAACTGCTGGTGGTGTGCGCGGAGCAGAATCTCCCGGTGATCTGCTTCATCTCTTCCGGAGGCATGCAGACCAAGGAGGGCGCCGGCGCGCTGTTCTCCATGGCGGCCATCAACGACCGCGTCACGCGCTTCGTGCGGGACTACGACCTGCCCGTCATCATGTTCGGCTTTGGAGACTGCACCGGCGGCGCGCAGGCGAGTTTCGTTACCCATCCGCTGGCGCAGACGTACTACTTTTCCGGCGCCAGCATGCCGTTCGCGGGCCAGATCGTCGTGCCGTCCAACCTGCCAATGGACGCGATCCTCTCCAACTACCTCTGCGACACGCCGGGATCGATGCAGGGGCTGGTCAAACACCCGCTGCTTCCCGACCTGGACGACGAACTGCGGAAGATCGATGCGGACATTCCCGTCCCGGTGGAGTCGGTGACCGACGTCGTCAATCGCGTCATGGCGGGCGTTCTCAGCCAGGAGCGGCCGGTGGCCGCTCCTTCCCGGCCGGCCGTCGCCCCGACGGACCTGATCCGACCGGTGTCGAAAGTACTGATTCACGCGCGCGGCTGCACCGCGGTCAAGCTGATCCGCATCGCCCAGCGCAGGGGGATAGAGGTGGTGCTCGTGCAGTCGGACCCGGACATGGAGTCGCTGCCGGTGGACATGCTGACCGAACGCGACTCGGTGGTGTGCATCGGCGGCGCCACGCCGGACGAGAGCTATCTCAACGCGCTGTCCGTCATTTCGGTTGCCGAACACGAGGGCGTGGACGCCCTGCATCCGGGCATCGGTTTCCTTTCCGAGAGCAGCCAGTTCGCCGAACTCGTCCGCTCGCGGGGGATCAACTTCATCGGCCCGTCCACGGTCGCGATGGACATCATGGGGAACAAGTCGAACGCCATCACGACCGCCATGCGCCTGGGCGTGCCGGTGGTGCCCGGCAGCCACGGCATCGTCACCGAAGTGGACCGCGCCGCCGAACTGGCGGACGAGATCGGTTACCCGATACTGATCAAGGCCGTGCACGGCGGCGGCGGCAAGGGAATCCAGGTGGTGGAATCGCGGGACCGCTTCCACGAACTGTTCCAGCGCGTTTCCGCGGAGGCCCGCGCCGCGTTCGGGAACGGCGATGTGTATCTCGAGAAGTACGTCACTTCGCTGCGCCACATCGAGGCGCAGATCCTGCGTGACTACCATGGCAACACCAAAGTGCTGGGCCTGCGCGACTGCAGCGTTCAGCGGGACAAGCAGAAGGTGATCGAAGAGTCCGGATCGACCCTGCTGCCGGCCGAACTCGAAAGCGCCGTTCGGGAACACGCGGCGGCGCTGGCCAACGAGGTGGCGTACGTCGGCGCCGGCACGGTCGAGTTCATCTACGACCTCGACGCCGGAGAGGTCTATTTCATGGAGATGAACACCCGGCTGCAGGTGGAGCATCCGGTGACGGAAATGGTCTCCGGCATCGATATTGTCGGCGAACAGTTCAGGATCGCCGCCGGAGAGAGCATCGCCGGGATCGAGGTGCGCGAGAACGGCTATGCCATCGAGGCTCGCATCAATGCCGAGCGCATAGCGGGCGGGGAGCGCTCCTTCCAGCCGAACCCCGGCACGATCACCGCCTGCGAGTTCCCCGAGGCCAGGGGCATCGATATCATCCGCCTCGCGGGACCGGACAAGTTCATCTCGCCATACTACGACAGCATGATCGGACAGGTGATCGCGCACGGCAGGGACCGGGCCGAAACCGCGGCCAGGCTCGCGGACTACCTCGACCGCGTGCGCATAGAAGGCATCGCGACGAACATCGCCCTGGTCAAGCGGGTATTGCGGGACTCGACGTTCCTGGCAGGCGACTACGACACCGACTACCTGCCGAAGTTCCTCGCGGATGCGGATGTCGACACGCTGATCGAGGAGATGGAGGGCGCCGCCGGATCCGGCGCCGGAGATATCGGCAGCGATGCCATCCGCATAGAGAACAGCGTCGAACTTCGGGTGCTCTCGCCTTCGGCGGGCATTTTCTTCGCTACTCCGTCACCGGCTGAGCCGGAATACGTCCAGCCCGGCCAGCGCATCGGCCTGAACGACATCCTGTGCCAGCTCGAAGCGTTCAAGATCTTCACGCCGCTGCGGCTCGAGGATTACAACTCCGGAGACAACGGCCTCTATCGCGACAGCGAATACGAAGTGACGCACGTCAACGTCACGAGCGGCCAGCAGGTCAACGCCGGCGACCTGTTGTTCGTGGTGAAGCCGATGCACGCGGCGGAAGCCGGCTGAGTCGCCCGCGCCCGCCCGGCGCGCCTTTCCGACAAGCCTCTTGCACCGGGACCCCGCTCATGGGCGGGTGGTATTGTCTGTCGCCCCCATGGACGCAGGAGACCAAGACCCATGTTGAATCGAATTGGCGGAGTATTTCTCATCGCGATGGCTGTCCTGATCGCCGTGCACACGGTGATCGAGCCGCTCTATCACACGTCCGAGACGGGACAGCCGTACAGCCAGGTCTGGGAGGTCCTGAACCCGCTGATGGCGCTGGCCCTGCTGCTGGGCATCAGAACGGCGTACATGCACAAGAGAGCCGCGGCGGGCGACGGCGTGACGGTCACCCGCGCATATCTCGTCTCGAATACGCTGTTCTATGGTTTCCTGTTCGTCGGGATCATGTTCCTCTGGAACTGGTTCACCCTCCTGAGCCCCGGGTACAGCGCCGCGGGGAGCGATACCAATTCACTGGTCTGGATACTCATCGACGCGGCGCTGCCGCTGCTCATGGGCGCCATGGGTTCGTGCATGCTGACGGAAGCGGGGTAACAGCGCGCGGGGAGCAGACTCAGGGGAGTGGTCGAATCCCGCCGGGAACTATGCCGGCGGCTCGGCGCACCAATCGGCGACGCCCCTGGCCCACTGCTCGTCGTCATTCAGGCACGGCGCGAGCCGGAACGAATCACCGCCCGCGTCCATGAAGGTCGCCCGTCCGCGGATGCCGATTTCTTCCAGTGTCTCGAGGTTGTCGGCCGTGAAGGCAGGACACGACACGGTGACGGAACGCACGCCTCGCCGGGGCAGTTCCGAGAGGAGTTCGTCGGTGTAGGGCCGCAGCCAGGGCATCCGGCCGAGACGTGATTGAAAGCTCGTGGAGTAGTTCGGGTTGCCCGGTGCATCAGCCGGCTCGAGCCGTTTCACCAGCGCTCGCGTGGTTTCGAGACACTGGTGCCGGTAGCAGGTGGCGTGGGCGGCGGAGGGCGTCTCGCAGCAGTCCGCGCTTGCAAGGCAATGGGACCCGGTCGGGTCGGCTTTCCTGAGGTGCTGCTCGGGCAGGCCGTGGTAGCTGAAGACGACGTGGTCGTCCGGGGCCATCGTCTCGCGAACCAGCCGGGCCACGGCGTCGAGGAACGGCGCCCGCGCATAGAAGGGCGGCATGACGCGGACCGGGACCGTGGCCAGCGCCCTGACGCGCTCGATGGTGGTGGTGCGCGTGGATGCCGCGTGCTGCGGATACATGGGGATGAGGAGGATTTCATCCACCGTCCCGAGGGATGCGATGCCCTCCGCCAGGCCCGGTGCGCCGTAGCGCATGCCGACGGCGACCTTGAGGCCGGTCAGCCCCCGGAGGCGCTCCGCCAAGGCCATCGTATGGTGGATGAGGGGCGAACCGGGCACATCATCTCGCCAGATCGCCCGGTACGCCTCGGCGCTTTGCCGCGGCCGCAGCGGGAGGATAAAGGTGGACACGATCAGCCGCCTGAGCGGCCACGGCACGTCCATGACATGGGAGTCCATCAGGAACTCGTTCAGGTAGCGCCGCACCGAGGCGGTGTCGCAGCCGGCGGGCGATCCGAGATTGGCGATCAGCACGCCGCGCTCGCTCATGGAATTCACATTCGCCATGGGATCTTGCACTGTTCCACAGCCCGCTCGGGTATTAATGGACTCCATCGCAGGACGATTCTCAAGGCTCAAGAACTGAGGTTACCCCGCTTCGCCGGGTTCCCGAATGGTCGCATCCCGGTAGGAAATATCCTCCAGATCGGCATTTCATGGCGGTATGGCTGTGCTCCGTTTGCGGCCTTGACAGGAAAGCGCCATGCGCGGAGTATCGCCGCTGAAAGGCCTCCGCCGACGGGGTCGCGAGATCGGGAGACTCGACAATGCACTCTCGCCCCATTGGGGACAATCGACCGGATCTGATCGCTGATTCAGTGCTTGTCGGGTGGTTCGTCAAGAACGAGGGCCAGGTCAGAGAGGGCCAGGTCAGAGAGGGCCAGGTCAGAATAGCTGCGAGGTCCGCGAACAGGCTCGAGGCAAGACGAAAACTGGATGAGCGGGAATGAGTCCAGAGCTTATTGGGATATGCACCGTCGGTCTGGCGCTTGTCGGTTTTCTTTGGAAAATCCGCCGTGACCTGAATGCGGATCTTGAAATCCGAATAGGTCCACTGAATGACAAGATCGATAGCCTTGACCGAAAGATCGATAGCCTCGTCAGGGATCATCATGCTCTCGCTCGCGAGGTTTCTGAATTTCGGGGCGAGATGCGCGGTCGCATTCAAAGGCGAGAGCAATCACCGCCGATGCCATTGGAAGACTCGGCAGCCTTATGATCCTGAATTGGGTCAGATGCGGCGAGGATCGCCACTTCTGCTCGTTGGAACGACTCAATCTCACCGATACGAATGATGTTGGTGTATACATCATCTGGTGCAGCGGTGATCGCGTCGTCAGAGTCGGTCAGGGCGACATTCGAGAACGACTTTCCGAACATCGTCGCGACAACAACATTCTCCGGCATCGGCCGCGCGGGGAACTTCTCGTTTCGTGGGCCAGCTTGAGCGATTTGGGCCTGTGCGGAAAGGTAGAGCGGTATCTGGGCGATGCTCTCGACCCGATAGAAGGCGGGCGATTTCCGGATGTCGCGCCTACGCAGGTCAACCTTCCGTGGGAAGATTAGGAGTCTGGCCAAAATAACCTATCCGTTTGTGTCATCTTGGCAGGAGACTGTAGTTCCACTCGCCGTGGAAGCCGTCGCGCCTGATGGACAGGGCGTCCATCTGCGCGTCGGTGATCTTGCGTCCGGTGCGGCAGTCGCCCTCGTCGAGTTCGGAACGGATGGCCAGGCCAGCCGTGGTGGTGGTCGCGCCGATCAGGTTGACGACCGCCTCGTGGCTCACCAGCGGCCGGCCGCGCCAGTTCTGGGTGATGTGGCAGAACATGCGGTGCTCGATCTTGTTCCACTTGCTGGTGCCGGGCGGCGGCGTCGAGACGGCCCTGACGGTCGCCGCGGAGGTCGGGGCGGACCTGTCCCGCTTCCCTTCGGTCAAGCACTTCCGCTCTTGGCTCGGATTGTCTCCGGGCACGCGCATCAGCGGCGACAAACGCCTGAGTGGCGGCCCCCGACCTCGCT
>JAPOYI010000020.1 GCA_026706665.1 Gammaproteobacteria bacterium
CGAATCAACCGCTTGGGTCAATTCTAGGGGAGAAAATGTCGGGAACTTCAGCCTAACTGACCCTGCGGAGTCTCGAAGGCGCATGGCTGCCGTCAGTTCGGGGGCGCGGAGGTCCGAAGCTCGATCAGCGAGGCGTAGTCGAAGACCATATTGGGACATCAGACAGCTTCGACTTGCCGATCGGTGCGTCGATGGAGTACGTCGTGGCCACTGATCGGACCAACTCCACGAACCAGTCGTCGGCATCAGGCGAGACGCGAATTTCGGAGATCAACGTGGCTAGGTCGACTTCGTAGTAGGTGCCCATGGCGACCGGTTCTCGCTTGACCTCGAGATCTGTTGTCAAGGCGCGTACTTCGTACTCGTGGCTGAAGGCCTTTCTCTTGTGGAAAAACGGGAAGAGGGCGTTCTGCAACGATATGACGTCGGTGTCGTAGTCCTTGTAGGCCACACGTCCGATCAGTACGTCCTCCTCGCAACGGAAGGACTGGGAAAGCGACGCGAATGTCGTCCTGAGCGCCACGCCATTGTTTCCTTCGACGAAGACCCGCCACATGGCGTCCGACTCAGAGACACCCTCGTGCCAGCAACTAATCAGCGTCGCCGCTCTCATCCGCTGCAGGTGCTGGAACAATCCGCGGCGGCTGCGCTCGTCGACGCCGGGCATGAGGATGTCCAGAACCTCCGGGTTCATGTTCAGCTTCGTGTATGCGCCTTCGAAAGGGTCTCCGAGTTTGTCAGCCCTGACAAAGAACAGGGCGCGCCGGTCGAGGAGCGAGACAAACTTAGTGAAGTCCATGTAGCGCCACAGGATGGCGGTGTCTTCGGGTCTGTCGAGGTCCCCATGCTCAGAGTACACGGCGACTTCCCGCTGCGAGATGGGGGACTTCGACGTCGGGGACATCGTCTACGCGGGATTCGGCGAATTCCAGATTCCGGCCCGCGGAGGCACAGAGAGTCGCGGGACGAGTCAGGGCACTCAAGGCTTTCATTTTTGTGGTACGAATTGGGGTACGACTTCAATAACCTAACGTTTTTACGTAATAAATGGCGGAGAGGGAGTCCCCCACCTACACGCCGACAACCGCACCAAAACACCTCACAAGATACAACCTAACTAATTGATTTATCTAAAATGTAAGACTCTCTTCGTGTCTTGACGATCCGGGCGGTTTCTCCGATAATTGAATTTATTGTGGGACCAATAGAGGGACCATCCTCATGATGAATAGAAAGCGGCTGAACTTCCAGTTCGTGAAGAACGTCGCTCACAGCGGGCGGAAAGGGGCGGACAAGCATTTCGACGAGCATGGGCTGATCCTCCGCGTTCGGGCGTCCGGAAGCAAGCACTGGATATGGAGGGGCACTGTCCGAGGGAGGCGACGGGACCTGGGCCTGGGCACGTTCCCGTACGTTTCTCTCGGGGAGGCGCGGGATAAGGCGTTCGAGTATCGGAGGCTGGCGAAAGCGGGCGAGGACCCGGCGGCGGTGCATGCGCCGGCGGGAACGACCGAGGTGCAGGCGAAGTCGAACGCGCCGACGTTCCGCAAGGCGGCGGCCGCGGTGATCGACCTGCACCGCCCGACCTGGCGGAATCCGAAGTCGGCGGCGCAGTGGGAGGCTTCGCTCCGGGACTACGCCTACCCCGTGCTTGGGGACATGCGGGTCGATGAGATCGGCAGCGGCGACATCCTGCGCACGTTGCGACCGATCTGGAACGCGAAGCGCGAGACGGCCCAGCGGGTCAGGCAACGCATTTCGGCGGTGATGAAGTCCGCGATCGCGGCCGGCCACCGGCTGGACAACCCTGCCGGGGACGCGTTGACGGCGGCGCTGCCGAAAGGCGGCCGGAAGCAGCGGCACCAGCGCGCGCTTCCGCACAGGGAAGTGGGAGCGGCGCTCGAGACGGTGCGCCGGTCGAACGCGCAGACCTCGACGAAGCTCGCGTTCGAATTCCTGGTGCTGACGGCGGCGCGGTCGGGAGAGGTCAGGATGATGACCTGGGACGAGGTGCACGCCGAGGACGGGCTCTGGACGGTTCCTGCGTCGCGCATGAAGGCGGGGCGCGAGCATCGGGTTCCGCTCAGCAGTCGGGCGGTCGAGATCCTGGCCGAGGCCGAGGAACTGCGGGAGAACGAGCTGGTGTTCCCGTCGGCAAGGGGGCGCCGCATGAGCGACAACACGATCTCGAAGCTGCTTCGCGAGCTTGGTATCAACGCGGTTCCGCACGGGTTCCGCTCCAGCTTCCGCGACTGGTGCGGGGAGAGCGGTCAGTCGCGGGAGCTCGCCGAGGCCGCGCTGGCCCACACGATCCGGAACAAGGCGGAGGCCGCCTACGCGAGGACGGACCTGCTTGAAAGGCGTCGGGAGCTGATGGAAGCGTGGACCGGCTACCTGGCAGGCGCTGGCGGCGAGCCGCGACCAACGAAGTGAGGGATCAGGGGCTATGGGCTGGCACGCTCCGGACCGATGGTGAGAAGGTCGGCCGTACCGGTGGTTCCGCGGTCAACGGGACGCGTGTACGGAGCCGAGGTGGTGGGTCGGACGTTGGAGCCTCTTGAGCAGCCGGTGGAGCTGTCGGCGCATAGGGCGCGGAAAGGAGAGCTGGCCCCGCTGGAATCTCTGGTGGCATGCGTCGTAGATGGCCCGAAAGTCGGTGCGGAGAGTTTCGGGGGTGTGGTGGTTGTGCAGGCCGCGCAACGCCGCGCGGTGGCAATCACGGACACGGCGACCGCTACCGCAGGGACATCGTTGACGGGCGTCGTAGCCTCGCTCACAAAGCAGGCGGATCGCACCAAGGACGGCAAGCGGATCGTCTAGGCCGAGTAGGTCGAGGTAGTGTTGGAGGATGCCTTCGGGACCGTGAGCTGCTTCGCCGAAAGGATGGCGGCCGTGTTTGCGCCAGAAGCAGAACCCGTACAAGTAGGGAATCAAGAGGCGCTCGACGAAGCCGAGGAGCGTGGGTTGTTCGGAGAGCACGCGCCGCTGTTGGATGGGGACACCGAGGCACAGTGTGCCGTCGGTGAATACGTGCTCGTAGTCGGCGCCGCGGATGCGACCGCCGGTCTCTGTCGCACGGGGCAGCCGCTTTGGAAACGTGTGCGGGACGGTCAGTTCGATGTCGAAAGACACGGAAATCGCCTCGAGGTCGTCCGGAGCGGCTTCGAAGGCCAAGGGGCCGGCGATGGTCGTTTCGGCTTGACGCCGCCGGACGACGGCGAGCTGCGGGTAGGCGGAGACGAGTTCCGCGATCTGTCCTTCCAGGGCGAGGGTCACCCGCTGCGCCATGGTTTCGCGGGGTTTGATATGTGGACGCGTCGACGCGGCGTGACCTCGGGTGCAGGGCGCACAAGCATGTCGGCGTGGGGGGCAACGGCGGCACCTCCCAAGGCGCGAGCGAGGTGTTCCTTGAACCGGCGCGGATCGAGGTGGGTCGGAGGATTTAGGAGGTCGGTCTGCAACGCCTCGAGCCACGAGAAAAACGCACGTGCCCGAGCATGACCGTCCTCGTGCCAGCGGTCCGCGAAGTTCTCATCGGAGTTGACTGGGTTGGCGATGTACCAGCTGCCGTCGGGAAGTCGCCGGATCAGACCCAAGCCGGCCAGTCCCGGGTCGATCGCGCGATTGTCCACCAGGGCGGCGTGTCGTTGCAGTGCCTCGACAATGGCGACGAGGGCGGAATGAGCGTGGCCCTCGCCCCCGTAGAGGTGGGCGGCCAGGGTCGTGATGATGATTGAGATCGGCGCGTAGGCGACGGTCTCGGGGCGGTTGAAGTGCAAGTCGCGGTTGCGCTTCATGAGTTGGATGGCCCGCTGAAGCGGGGTGCGAACCAGTTGGTCGGGAACGTCGTCAATGCGCGCGTAGATGTGGGATTCGAGGCGCTGGATGGCAAGTTTCTGTTCGGGAGCATGGCGGACAAATGCGGCTTGGTTCTTGCCGTCGAACCAGGCGGCGTAGCCCCGCGGATCGCTGGCCGACCAGTCGTAGCCCCAATCGTGCTTGTGCGTGATTGCGATGGCGGTGTCCGTGAGACCGGAGTCGGGGATTGCGGGAAGGACGTCGAGATGGAAGCCGATGTCGTCTTCTTCGGCGTATTCGAGGGTCCAGCACCGGCGGCCCTCGTCGTCGAGGAGTCGGCTGTAGGTGTCGTGCTGCTTCAGGCGGTCACCGACCGAATGCTTGATCAACTGGGGCGTGGTTACGCCCTTGGTTGACGGCAGTTCGCAGACGAGATCGATGTCGTAGCCAGCCGCGACGCCGAGGCGGACGGGTCGCACGACCGTGCCTAGACGGAACGAGCCCTGGGGATAGATCACGACCTCGCCCGAGCAACCGGAATACTCGCCGTCCTCGAGCCAACGGCCGACGGCTTGGTAGCGCCGCACGGCATCGCGGTACTTGTGGGGCGGTATGTCGATTTCTCGAGCGACGCGCTCGAGGAATTCGGGGTATCGGATTTTATCAATGGCCATGTCGGTCACCTTTGTGTGGTTAAGGGAGGGAGCGGGTTGTCTAGCGAGTGGAACGGGAGGAAATCGTCCGCGGGCGAGCGGAAGAAGACGGCGTCGAGGGCGGGCAGGTGCTGCCGCGCCTTAGCGTCGCCAAGGCTCTTGAGGTCCGGGATGACGCGGGGGTCGTCCAGGCGGTAGCGATTCCGCGGTACGACGTGGTCGATACGGTGGATCGCCTGGCGCTCGTGTTCGTCCCCGGTGAGGAGCTTCGCGATGCCGGTCGCTCCGCGTGATTGGCCGTCCATGAACAACGGGATCACCTTGGTGCCCAATTTGCCTATGCCCGCTTGGTTGTCGATGTCGTAGGTTTCTTCGAGACAGCCGAGGCTGAGAACGTGAAGTGCGTCGGGTGGCCAGCCCAAGACTGCGACGGCCTCGACGACAGCGAGGGCGATCGGGTTGTTGGCCCACGTGCCGCCGTCAGTCAGGCCGGCAGCATCGCGGGTGACATGCCGGGGAAAGTAGGTAGGTGCCGCCGCGGTGGCCATGGCGGCGTCGGCTGCGAGGCAGCGGAAATCGGTGCGGAAGCGAGCGTGGTGGGCCGTCTTGTAGATGTGGACGGCCCGGGCGACCGGATTCCACGCGGGAATCAGGAGGCGTGTTTTGGCATGACCGATGCGGCGGTCGCCGAGGATTTCGTCGAGGACGGCACGAAGGGCATCGGGTCGGTACTTGGGGGCGACGACGCGTCGCGCGGAACGGGCCATGCGGGTGATGGCATTGACGAGTCGGCTGGGGCCGTGGCCGAAGATCTCCGAACCCCGCCGCTCGTAGAGGTCAAGGAGTTCCGATGCGCGGAGTCCCAGGGCGAGGCCGATGGCGATGATCCCGCCGGTGGACGTGCCGGCGATGAGATCGAAGTAGCAGCCGATCGGCTTGGGAAGGTGGCACTCGAGAGCTGCCAGGCAGGCCGCCGGAAAAGTGCCGAGAATGCCACCGCCGTCGATCGACAGGATTCGGCGACTGGAAATCTGCGGTTCCGGGCTCGTCACGCTGCAGATTCCGTTCGGTCGGAGCCGGGGGTGGCCCGTCCCCGCTGGCAGGACTTGCCCGTACGGGCGCGGTCATCTATCGTGTACGTCCATGCAGACGACGGCTGAACAGCGTATCCGTGCACTGGGAATACATATCCGTTCACGGCCATGGCGCTCTACGTTGTCCACTCAGACAACAGGCTAATGGTCGCAGGGACGCGTTGTCAAGGGGAATCTTGGTGTCGTTTGGCTACACGCTGAACAGGTATCGGGAAGCTCGCGGATTGAGCTTGCGCGAGTTCGGTACGCTCTGCGGCATCGACCACGCCTACATCCACCGGTTGGAGCGCAGCGAGAAGACGGCACCGTCCGAACAGGTCGTCGACGCGTTCGTGCGCACGCTGAAACTGGACCCTCGGCGGGCACGCCTGCTGCGCATGCTGGTTGGGAAGACGGTGAACCACACATTGATCGACGTGTTCCTTGAGGACGAGGGCGACCTGCCGCTCGAACTGCTCGAGCCCGCACACCAGATGAGCTTCCGTGGCAGACGACCGTTAACCAAGGCCGACTGGCGCGCGCACGTGGAGAGGCTCGCGACGTGGTTCGATGAAGACGAGGAGTGAGTGAACGAGTTCGCGACGATCTCGCGCGCACGCCGGTTTCTGAAGGAAGCAGGCATCAAGTCGGTTCCCGTCGACTTGAAACGCCTCACCGCTGCGGCGAATGCCAGGATCAAGTTGGTCCGCGACATGCGGGACGACGAGTCCGGGCAGACGACGCGGCTTGGGGGGAAGCACGTCATCATCGTCAACGGGAACCACCGGGCCGAGCGCCAACGGTTCACGGTGCTGCATGAACTCGGCCACATCGTGCTCGACCTGCCCTCCCAACACGGCGGACCGACGTTGAAGACGGAGACGCTGCTGGGCTATCGGGGGCGGCCCGAGGAAGAGATGCTGTGCGACGTTTTCGCCGCGGAGTGTCTGCTTCCCTATGAGACCTTCGGTAAGGAAGTGGCCGATTCGGACATCTCCATGGAGACAGTGAAGTCCTTCGCGCGTGCGTACGAGGCTTCGCTTACTGCGACGGGCTCGCGGTTCGCGCTGAACGCGAATGCCCCGTGCGCTTTCGTACTCAGCGAGGCCGGGCGCGTTCGCTACGTGTCGCGCTCGAAGTACCTGAACGAACTCAAGGGATGGATCGGATTCAACACACCGGTACCGCGGGATAGCGTTGCGGGTCGCCTCATGCGCGACGGAATGAAGAACGAGGACTACGACGAAATCCCGGCCGACGTGTGGTTCGACGGGGGCATCCGGAATCGCCCAGTGGTTGAGGAGGAGTCGATGGTGCTCCACGAGTGGAACCAGTGTTTGTCGCTGCTCTGGTTCGACGAGAGCGTGTCGCCGCTTGGGGAACGGGGCGATACAGGGAGCGACGAGGACGAGTTGCTGAAGGAGCTCGACGGAGTGCTTCCGTGGCCCTCGAAGAGTCGGCGCAGGTAGGCGCTGTGGTTGACGAAAGACCTTGGGGTCCACCGGTGGAGATTCAGGCTTTTCGGCGATCGACCACGCCCGAGAGACATTGAGATGGGCGGAGGTGCGCTGCGTGCCGACGGCGTGTCTGGTTGAGCGAGTTGGGGGTTGCTCTTTGAGAGCAACCCGTCAGAGGTGGTGAGCGCCCTTGAAGAGAGAGCTGTCGGATGAGCAGAGACGGTCGTTGGGGGCTGGGATCGCGCGTTTACTTCGCGGAGTGGATGCGGGTCGAGGGATTCATGTCGATCGACTACCTTGAATGGCCGCAGGTGAACGCTCAAGGTCTCAGTTCATGAACAGGCCCCGATGGCGTTTGCGGGTTCCCAAAGCGAGACAGATTCAAAGATGGCTGTCAGTTCTTTTTGCTGGAGTGGCCGCGTTGGCTACCGCTTTGACGATGTTGTACGTAGCAAAGACGTACGAATTGGTACGGCTTGAATGGCTGATCGTGCCACCTCCAGAAATAGTCGAAGGGCGTTGGGACGACTACTACTCGATGGTCGTGGTCTCTTGGCGATCGCCCACTGAGTTCGGCGAGATGGTGCGCGAGTACGTGGTTTTTCAGGAACCCGGCGCTGAAAGAGATCCGCGCCGTTTGGAGATAGACAGGGTTCCCGCAGCGGGTCCCGGGGGCTTCTTCCACGCGCCACTTTGTCAGGCGCTAATTTGCAAGTATAGCGTTGTCCCTGTTGCATGGAACGGTCGTTTTGGAAGGGCATCAGCTTCGGTGGTTTGCGTGGCGGACTGGTGCGCTGTTCAAGACGGCTCGTCGGGAATGGACGGATTTGGGTTAAATTGCCGCGGGGACGCTGATCGCCTTTGCATACAGAACCAGACCTCGAGCGGCAGATCCGGGGACGTTGTCTGCATTCAGGGCGGATCCGAAGTGACCTGTCCGTTTTCATCGGACCTCTACTCGGAGAAGGTACGCTACGATACCGAGCAATCATGGCTGTGGCGGAATAACCGGTACGTTTATCCAGGACCAGACTGAACTGGCACGCGACCCGACTCGAGTGAACGGCCGACTTAGCGTGGGCGGTCGTCCGAGTTAATCACCGTACAAGCTGTCGCAACACATGGAGTTTATAGGGTTGCGGCGTGCTTGCGCATCTCGTTGACGGTGGCGCTCAGTCCGATCCGGCGCAGGACGGCAAGATGCTCGCGACGGGAAACCGGAGGATTGCGGAGGCGTGCATGGACGCGGTGAGCGGCTTGGAGGAATGGGACCGGCATTCGGCGGCAGAGACCGGCGAGGAAGACGTCCGGATGCTCGGCAATCAGGCCGTGCGGGGCCAGCGCGGCGTCGGGGAAGTCCCTGAGGTTGGCCGTGACGACTAGGTCGGCTCCGGCGCGAACGGCTGCGGCGAGGACGTGGCGGTCGTCGGGGTCGGGAAGTCGAACGGTGGGAATGAGCTCCTCGAAGCCGGTGACGACGGCGTCGAGGACATGGGCGTCCATGAGGCGGCGGGTGCGTTCGAGGCGCTCGGCGGTCAGATCCTGACGGTCGCGGAGCAGCGCCCCGATCCACTCTTCGTGGACCGCTTGCGACCACTTCGCGCGGAAGAGGTCCGAGACCGCGAGTTCGAGCAGGAGATCGCGCAGTGGTGCCGGGTAGAGGACCGAGGCATCGAGGAAGGCGATGGCGACCGGCAAGGGTCAGTAGCCCATGTCCAGTTCCTGGGCGTCGGCGGCGAGTTCGTCGAGCGCCTTGCGCCGCGCGTCGTCGGTGGTTTGCTTGTAGGCTCGCAGATCGTCGAACCGGACGCGCCGGTGCGTTCCGACCTTGCGAAACGGAACGGTGCCGGCCTCGAGGAGGTCGACTAGGAACGGGCGCGAGACGTTGAGGAAGTCGGCGGCCTGCTGCGTGGTCAGCTCGGTGTCGTTGCGCAGGACGGCGACGGCACTGCCGGCTGCCATGTTCTCGAGGATCTCCACGAGCAGTTCGGCGGCCGGAGCGGGAAGCTCGACGGTGTCTTCGCCGCGCTCGCCGGCGACGCGCAGGCTGAGGGGATGGCTTCTGCCGCGAACCAGGGTGGCTAGGCGACCGCTGGAGGTGCGGGCGGCCTCGATGTCGTCGCTCGATAGTGGGGGTGGTCGGACTGTGGAGGACATTGGCGTCGGCCCTGCGATGTGATTTCTGAGACCATAATGGCTGCGCGGGATAAACGCAATAACCGAAACGCAAGGAGATCGAGCTTGTGTGCGCCGCCTGTCACTACCCCGGTAACGGGGCGGTGCCAAACGGTGGCGGCTGGTGCAAAAGGGTAGTGACAGGCGGCGAAATCGGCCTCCAGGCCGGACGCGGCAAGCACTTTGCTAAGGAGATTCCTCGTGCGGACTTCGTGACGGGGTGCTATTGTCGCCGCATCCACTGGCTGCGAGAGCAGCGTTGTCGGCTGAAGCCGACGTGGGCGCCGCAAGGCGTAACAGTGCCGCATCGCTGTAATGGCGATGCCCGGGCAGACGCCCCGCAAGGCACGGTGGGCCACATCGAGTCCGATGGGGGCTTAATCCAACTGAACGGCCAGGCGGCTGCCGCGCAGGTTCTCTTCGAGACCGCGCGGGGATCCGGGAGATTCCCGGAGGATCGAGGCGGCCCAGCCGTGGCGCGTGGCAAACGGCGGAGGCGCGGGAGACATCTCCCCTGCCGTGCGGGACAACCGCAACCGCCCGATAGGCGTCGCGCCGAAACCGGGCTTGCGGCCAACGTTGGAAACGACGCGCCGCAGCCGCCGCATTGGACGGCAGCGCGAATTGGCGTCGAGGGCATTACGCAGCATCGCTGCGGCTCCGTGCGTCCTGGCTACCAGGGCAGCTCGGATCGCCCATCACAACTAAGCTCCCACACGCCCGCCCCCGGCGTGCCTGTTGCGCACGCGGGGGCGCGGCAGATTCCCGCGACTCGCCCGGACCTTCCGCGCCGCCGCTTCGTTGGTATGTCCAGATATTCGGGGCGGTGCTGTTTAGCTTGGTGATACGAGCTTTTTCGTTGACCCGAGGTGCGTGGGCGGTACGTTGGCCCGGACCCACGGACGCCGACGGACAGGCACATGCGGCAACTCAACTTCGACCTCAAGACACTGCTCGCGGAGAACCCCGAGCGGGGGCACGTCACGCGGCGCGACCGCGCCTACATTCTGGACCAGGTCGCGGACCTGCTGCACGAGCTCGGTTTCCGGCGCCTGCGGGGGACGGGGTTGCGCCGCAAGCATGTGAACGCGCTGGTGCGCGAGTGGCGGCGGCAGCGGCTGTCGATCGGGACGCTGAAGAACCGCATGTCGGTGCTGCGCTGGTGGGCGAAGCGGATCGGGCGACCCGGGGTGGTGGGGACCAACGCGGAGCATGGCATCGGCAACCGGACCTATGTCACGAACGAGGACAGGAGCCGCCGGCTGGACGCGGACCGGCTGGAGCGGGTAACGGACGCGCACGTGCGGATGTCGCTGCGGCTGCAGGAGGTCCTGGGGCTGCGCCGGGAGGAGGCGATCAAGTTCACGCCGTCGTACGCGGACCGGGGCGACCGGGTGGTGATCAAGGCGTCGTGGGCGAAGGGCGGGCGCGCGCGGGAGATCCCGATCTGGAACGACGCCCAGCGGCCGGTGCTCGACGCCGCGCGGCGGCTGGCGGGCGGCGGCGCGATGATCGCAGGCGGGCGCAACTACGCCGCGCAGAGGAAGGTGTACGAGAAGCAGACCGCCGCGGCGGGACTGGAGCGCATGCACGGGCTGAGGCACGGCTATGCCATGGACCGCTACGAGAACCTGACCGGTTGGAAGGCGCCGGCGGCGGGCGGCCCGCGCCAGCGGACGCTGTCGCCGGCGATGCGGCGGATCGACCGGTCGGCGCGGCAGCGGATCGCGCGCGAACTAGGGCATCACCGGCTCTCCGTGGTGAGCCAATACATAGGTGCGTGAGCGTGTACGTGGAGTCGCGTTTGAGAAGCCGCCGGGGCGAGTGACGATCGGCCGGAAGGGTCCTGGCAACCGCCACGCGAGGAGCGCGTTGGGTAGCGGCGGTCGCGGATTTCTAGTGGACGCCGGAGTCGTCTTCGGGCGCGATCGCGGGGTCGAGCACGTTGCCGTGCGCGTCGATGTCCTCGACGATGGCAGCGAGGGTCGCCATGGCCCACGGCGCGCCGTCGGCGGTTGCCACGCAGCGCTCGTGCAGCGCGATGACGATGGCGTCCTCGGGCTCGAGATAGAGATCCTCGCAGCTGGTGGCGAACCGGGCGATCTGCTCGGGCGTGGCCAGCGGGTTGTAGTGGCGGAATTCGCGGGCGGGGAAAGGCGGCAGCGCGTCGGGGTGCCGCTCGAGGTAGTCCTCGCAGTAGGCGATGGCAGCGGCGGTCTCGCGCGCGGTCCAGCGGTGCTCGTCGAATTGGTTGGGCAACCCGAGCGCGTCATCGCCGGTGGCCGCGGCGAAGATGCGCGTCTCGGCGGTGGGGTAGCCGTACCAGCGGTAGTGGATGGAGAGCTGGAAACAAAGACGCACCCACCGGGCGTGGCGCCGGGCGGCCGGGCCGCGCAGTCGCGCGCGGATGCGATCGGCCAGGGTGACCGGGTCGCCGGGTATCCAGTCGTCGGGCCACGGATCACCGGAGCGTAGGATGGTAAAACCCTCTTCCACCGGCTCAGGGCGCCCGGGAACGTAGGTCCACGGCGTGGACGGACGGTGTAAGACAGGGGGCGCGGGTCGCGGGACCGCAACGGGATCGGGCACTGTGCCGTGGAACTGAATCTCGCGGAGCAGTTCGTCGAGCGTCTCCAGGATGAAGCAGTGGTCGGCAAGGTGGTGGCTGAGGAGGTCGTGCACGGCGACCGCGAGCACGTTGTCGGGCGTCAAGTCCGAGTTCAAGACGAGGTCGTGAAAGGCGGCGACGGTCTCCGCGTCGATGTGGCGGACCCAGTCCAGGGGTTGCGGCGGCGGAGGCCTGGGAAGGGTGCCGGGGTGGCGTCGCCGATGGTCTTCGCAACGGGCGATGGCCGCCTCGATCTCGGCTGCGGACCAGTGTTCGAAGGTCAGCACGCTTGGGGGCGCGCCGGGGCCGCCGCGGGCGCGGGCGTGGTTGAGGATGCGGTCGACGGCGAAGGGGTAGGCGCGGATGCCGTAGTGCCTGTCGAGATCCCGGCGCAGGGCGAGCCAGCGGTTGACGAGCGCCTGCCTCGCCGCGGTGGCGGTCGGCGCGTCGGAGTAGCGGGTGGATGTCATGTCGGGTTGTTCCGCAATTGCGTTCGAGGGGGCGTTCCGCCGCCGACGCGCGGCGGACGGCCGGGTCCGGTTGGGCCCGCGCCGCGGCATCGGCGCGCGGAACGGACGGCAGGTTAGCGCCGGGACCGGCGGTAATGCGAGGAGAAAGTTCTTATCACGGTGCGCAACGGGTTGATTCGGGGGTGTTTTCGGCGATGCCGAGTTGCGGAGTCGGGGATGCGAGAAGGCGGGTCGGCGTTCGCGCTCCGGCTGACGGCCGCGCGGTCCGGTTGCCGACGACCGCGGCGTCCGGAACGGCTCACGCGGCCGCCTGCCGGACCGTCGGCGGGGCGGCGGGGTCGGCCCGGGCCGGGCACCTGGAAAGCGCCGCGTGCTGGCGCGGCGTAGCAGGATGCTAAGGAAACAGTTTTGACACCGCGGCGCACGGGGCGATAGGTTCTGAGGCGATCTGGAAGGAAGGCGCACCCCCGCGTTCCGGTCCCGCGGCCGCCGACGGCGGCCGGCGGCAATCGAAAATCTCGTGTTGCGACGCGGGGGCTGGACACGCACTTGCCCGTATGGGAGGAGCAGCCATGCCCCAGATCGCCATCTACCGCCTGCCGGCGGTGCTCGAAGTGACCGGCCTGTCCAAGGCCACCGTCTACCGCCTGCTGTCGCGCGGGGAGTTTCCGCCGCGCGTGCAGTTGTCGCCGCGCTGCGTCGGCTGGCGCGTCGCGGACATCGAGGCCTGGCTCGAGGCGCGGTTCGCCGCGTCCGGGGCGGCGCCGCGTTAGGCCGCGCTACAGGGCCGTGCCGAGGAAGACCACGACGCCGCAGATCGCGGCGTCGGGGTCGGCCTCGATGATGCGCTCGGGCCAGTCCGGGTTGAGGGCCCTGAGATAGCGCCGCCCGTCCTCCTCGATGAGCTGCTTGAAGGTGGCGGCGCCGCTGCCGTCGCCGCGGCGCACGACCACGTAGCTGCCGTTGTGCGGCGCGGCGTCCGGATCGACGAAGATCAGATCCCCGTCCTGGAAGCGGGGCGTCATGCTCTCGCCGGCAACGCGCAGCGCGAAGGTGCGGCGGCCGCAGCGCACCGGACAGTGCAGGAACGCCTCGGGTTCGGGGAACTCGTACGCTTCGGTCCACGCCCCCGCCTGCACCAGCGAGATCAGCGGGCAGCCGCCGCCGTCCGACCAGGGCGCGTCGTCCGCGGCGGGGCTGTCACGGTGCGGCTCGTCCATCCAGCCGCGTGGCTTGCCGGTGGCGGCTTCGAGGCGCGCGGCGAGGCCGTCGCCCATGCGCCGGTGTCCGGACCGGAGCTGGCTGAAGTACGCGGCGCTGGAGCCGGCCTGCCGGGCGAGCGCGCCGGGCGCGCCGGCCTCGTCGACGAGGCGCCGCAGGTTGTCGAGGCGGATGTTGTGAATCTGGCGTCCCATGCCGCCGTCGCGTTTCCCAAGCATCTTAGCATTTAGCTAAATGATAAGGATAAAGTCGGGCGCGATTCATTGCAAGGTCGATATCAAATTGCTACGTTCTTCGCGCATGAAGCTAGACGACTTCAACCGAGCGTGCACCAAGCGGGAACGCGCCTGGGTGGCCGACGCCTGCGGGACGACGGAGGGCTACCTCTACCAGTTGGGCGGCGGACACCGCAAGGCGAGCCCGGCGCTGGCAATCCGGATAGAGGCGGCGACGCGCATGATCGCCAGGGGCACCTGCGGGCGCTTGGGGGTCGTGCCGCGCGCGTCGCTGGTGAAGGAGCCGCGGATCTTCGATCCCCATGCCACGTTCGCGCTGGAGCTGGCCCTTTGACGGGGCGCGCCAGACGGATCGTCGGGCCGGCGATGCTGGCCGCGGCGCTGGCGTGGACCGCGGGCTCGGGCGCCCTGGGCGCCGAAACGGCCGACAGCGAGATGGCCGAATCGGAGGTCCGGGACAGCGGACGCCGCGCGGCGACGTGGGGCCTGTCGGCCGAGGACTGGACGCGGTACGAGGAACTCATGCGCGGGCGGCGCGGCGTCTGGACGCCGGATGCCGATCCCCTCCTCATCCTAGGCGCGCACGCCCGCACGGCGGCCGAGCGTCGCCGCTACGCCGAGGCGTTCGTGATCGCCGAGCACCGCCGCGTCGAGGGCGAACTCGCCTTCGAGCGCGCCGTGCAGGCGGCGTGGGCGCGCCTCTTTCCCCGGCAGCCGCGCATCGCGGCCCCGCCTCCCGCCCCGGCGCCCGAGCGGTACGCGGTCGTGCTCGACCGCGACTGCGCGGACTGCGCCGACACGCTGCGCGGCTATCTGAAGGGCGCGGCGCCGGTGGACGTGTACGTGCGCGGGGCCGCGGACGACGACGACCTGCGCGCCTGGGCGTCGGCGCAAGGCGTCGACGCCGCCGACGTGCGGCGCGGTCGGGTCACCGTCAACCACGGCGACGGCGGCATTCCCGGCGATGCGCCGGCGGTGTGGGCGCGGCGCGGTGGACGCTGGACGGCGGTCGAATGAACCGCGGAGGACGCCGCATCCCGCCCGTTCCCGGGCCCCTCTCCTTCCCTCCCGAGCCGTCCGGATGATCGGCGGACATCCCGTCGAGGCGCTGCTGCGTCCGCCGGCCGAGCTGACGGCGGGCGCCGTCTCGGTGTTGTGCGGCGCGGCGGCGGCGCTCGGCCCGGAGTACCTCATGATGACCCCGGACGTCGGGTACGGCACGGCGGCCGCGCTCGGCGGCGTCGGCTGCTGGTGGTTCGCGCGGGGCTTCCGCATCGTCCGCTACCAGCGCAACCTGCGCCGCCGGCGCCGGTTCTCGATGCGCGCGGGACGCATTCCGGTCAGCGCCGACCGACTCTATCTCGGGCGCGGCTTTCGCTGGGGCGAGCGCCACACGCAACGCCTGCACGACTGCCGCAAGACGCGGTTCCGGCGGTTCGTCGAGCCGGGGCGGCTGGCGCGCTGGGCGCACGCCTGCGCGGCGGACCCCGGCCGCGGCGGCGCGGCGCCGCTGGGCCGGCTGATCGCCGCCGACGTGCCGGGCAACCCGTTCCGCGCGCCGCCGCCGGTGGGCGGGCTGTCCTGGCTGCACGGCGTGGAGACGCGCGAAGAGCGCGTCGAAGTGCCGCTCGGGGACCGCGCCGGGCACACGCTGGTGCTCGGCACCACCCAGGTCGGCAAGACGCGCCTGCTGGAGGTGGCGGCGATCCAGGACATCCGCCGCGGCGAGGCGGTGGTGGTGTTCGACCCGAAAGGCGACGCGGACCTCTTGCGCGCCGTGCGCGACGCCTGCGCGGCGGCGGACCGGGAGCGCGACTTCGTGCTGTTCCACCTCGGCTATCCGGAGATCTCGAGCCGCTACAACGGCGTCGGCCAGTTCCACCGCGTCACGGAGGTGGCGACGCGCGTCTCCGGGCAGGTCTCGGGCGAGGGCCAGTCGGCGGTCTTCCGCGAGTTCGTGTGGCGCTTCGTCAACGTGGTCGCGCGCGCGGTCACGGCGCTCGGCCAGCGCCCCGACTACCGCACGATTCTCAGGCACGTGACCAATATCGACGAGTTGTGCCTGTCGTACGCGGAGTCCTATTTCGCGGACCGGGCGGACGTGCTGGCGGCGGTGGCGGCGATCGAGCGGCTGCGCGAGGAGCCGCTGCGGCACATGGCGGGCCGACCGCCGCGCCTGGTGGCATTTGAGCGGGCGATGCTGGAGAAGGGGCTCGGCGATGAGGTCCTCGACGGCCTGCGCAGCGCCATGCGCTACGAGAAGACCTATTTCGACAAGCTCGTGGCGAGCCTCCTGCCGCTGCTCGAGAAGCTCACCACGGGCAAGGCGGCGGAGCTCCTGAGCCCCGACTACCTGGACATGGACGACGCGCGGCCGGTGTGGGACTGGCGCCGGGTGGTGAACCAGAAGCTAGCGAGGCTTCGCCTCAGACCGACGAGGCATGTGTTGATCTCCTCCAACGTAT
>JAPOYI010000232.1 GCA_026706665.1 Gammaproteobacteria bacterium
GTGAGCCATCCAGACGTTCCCGGCGCTTGGGCCGCGGCGATGAGGGAGCGTCTCCGACACACGCTCGATCCCGGCTACCACTTCCTCCACTCGTCATGGAAAAGGCCGGAGACGTGGTCGATCCCAATAAGACAACCGAAGACGCCGACCCCTACGTGCTGGCGCTCGCGCTCCACACCCGCGAGAAGGGGTTCGACGTCGTGGTCGTGACAAATGACATTGTTGATCACCTGCCGATCAGGATCTCGCTGGCGACGGCGTGCGCACGCCTGAACGTGGACGCCGCAACACCCGAGGACTTCCTCGCAGAGGCCGGAATCTGGCCGACCCGCGTTGATTCGGAACTCGAGAGTCCCTTGGCGTAGGAGACGCGAGGAGCTTCCAGACGAGACCACGAACATCGGCCGCCACTCAAAAAACGAGACCATCATGTCCTGAGCGGGCTCGGTCGTCGCGGCCATAGGTCCACGCGCCTATCGTGGGGGGTGCCTGTCGGTTCGGCTAGTAGGCGGCAGCCGAATACAGCCGAAATACCGCGGCAACGGGACCCCGGAACGCACGGGGTCCCCTTCTTTTTTCACCCTTTGCGCCCGGTTCCACGTCGACGTGGACACCTGCACCTCCTGCTCCCTGCCGGCAATCGCCACCATCCTCGCCGAGTTCCCCACCGCACCGAGGGGCTGGCCGCCGCTCATGAGGCCTCGTCGGCCGGTGGTTCGTATCCCGTCGTGCGGTCTGTTGTGGCGGGTGCCCAGGTGTACCCCGCCCGTTGGCCGCCGACGCCGCGCTGCGGCGCGTAGGAGTTCCGAGCATCCTGGCCACTGCAATTGCCGCTCTGAGTCGTGCCCACCCAAGCGCCCAGATCTGGATCGAGAACAACCGCCCGACAGGCGACCGGTGAACGCACCGCCGCCGCCCACAGCAACCCGGCGGCGCCATCGTTGGGCTTCGGCGCAATCACCGACACCACCCACGGTGTCACCGCCGGCTCGCTACCGAACCCCAAGGCGACAGTCTCCTCACCGGTGGCATCCGCTAGTTCCGCCGTGGCCGGAATCGTCAAACCCATACCCTCCAACGCCGCGACACTCGCAGCCCCGAAACCGCCCTCAACCTCATAAACCGACCGCGCCGCCGCAACCACCACCGACAAAGCCGCCACCGCCGCATCATCCAACTCACCAACCCGCTCCACACCATCCGTTCCGTCGGGGCTCGCTGCCAGGTTGTCTGTTGTGGCGGGTGCCCAGGTGTACCCGGCCCGTTGGCCGCCGACGCCGCGAAGTCGCGCGTAGGAGTTGCGAGCAGCTTGGCCGCTGCAATTGCCGCTCTGAGTCATGCCCGCCCAAGCGCCCAAGTCCGGATCGAGAACAGCCGCCCGACACGTCACCGGCGAGCGCACCGCCGCCGCCCACAGCAACCCGGCGGCGCCATCGTTGGGCTTCGGCGCAATCACCGACACCACCCACGGCGTCACCGCCAGCTCGCTCGAGAACCCCAGAGCTACATTCTCCTCACCGGTGGCCTCCGCCAGTTCCGGTGTGGCCGGAATCGTCAAACCCATACCCTCCAACGCCGCGACACTCGCGCCCGCGAAACCGCCCTCGACCTCATACACCGACCTCGCCGCCTCCACCACCACCGACAGAGCCGCCGCCGCAGCAGCATCCAATTCGCCGTCGCGACCATCACCGAGCACCTCCCCTCCGGCCGGTGCCATATCGGCGATGGCTTCGTCTGTTTCAACAACAGCGCTTTCGCCCGGTTCGGGCTTCTCGATCGAGCGCTCGGTCTCCGGGGTCGTCGTCGGAGGACTCGGCTGTGGATCCGATTCGTCGGCGCTGGACGGCGGCGCCGCCGGTCGTTGCGGTGTCTCCTGTGGCTCTGCCGGCGTCGCGCTCAGCGACCCGGGGGGCGCGGCCGGAGTGGTGGCGGGCTCGGCACGGTCCCTGATCACCGAGCAAAGGCCCACCAGCAGGACGAGTCCCACGAGAGCCACCCCGAATCCGGTGCGAGCAGACCGGCGGGATCCGCTTCCGCCTCCCGTTCGTTGCGTCGGTGGACGGCCTCCACCGCCACCGGCAACAGAGCGACGCACCGAAGCTCTCCCCACCGAGTCGTTCCGCCAGCCCGCGGCGTCGGCAGGGGCCTGGAGTCGTTCGCCGCCGGCGTCCCTGATGTATCCCGCGATGCGTTCACCGGCGGGACGGCCTCTTGAGCAGATGAGCCGGGTCTGCTGCCACACAGCGGGAAGTTCCTCCCGGGGGACTGTGACGACGGTCTCCTCGTTACGGAACAGCCCGGCATCGGTCAGATTCGCCGACCCCACGACGCCTGCCACCGCTTCGTCACCGTCGGGCGACGCGACGACGTACACCTTCTGGTGCACGAACGGAGCTCCCCGCCGGTAACCCGACAGGACCTCCACGTCCCCACGAGCCAAGAACCCCACCGCCGCCCGACGGTCCTGTGGCTGCCCCTGGAATAGGCGCCGCCGGGTGTCGCCGATCAGCAGGGTCACCGGCCGCCCGGCGGCATGGCGCCCCAGCCACGCCAGCCCCGTCACATCGGCGTAGCCAACGATCACATGGAGCCGCCCCGGCGGGGCGGCTCCCAGAAACTCCTCGATCCTGCTCGCAACCGGCATCAACAGCGCCTTTCGGCGGATTGGAACGGTCTGATCATCCTCGCGCCCAAGCATGCCTCGGCCATGTGACAACCCGAGATGTCCTCTAAGGTCGGTTCGTGCCGCCGAGGAGGTACGAGCCGGGCTTGGAGACGCCGCTTCAGGGCCCAATGTCCCGTGTCAAGAATCGTGCTCAGTTTCGGGGGGGGTTGTGTTTGGGGGTCGGGTCGTCTGGGTGGGCGTCGGGGGGCCGCTTCCGGTGGGGGGCTTCGTGGGGTCGGATGTGGTTGTGTTCGTCGATGAAGTCGGCGGCGTGGTCGGCCGGTTCGACGCCGCTGGGGATGTCTTCGCGGTAGAGGTGCTCGTATTTGAGCGGCTCGGTCCAGCGTTCGACGGCGCCGTTGGTGTGCGGGGACCGGCGCCGGGTCCGCGCATGGGTGAGATGGGCCCGGGCGGCGAACCAGCGGGCCGCGGCGACGGATTTCATGGCCGGCCCGTTGTCGGTGACCGCCGCCAGGGGGACGATCTCGCCGGTGACGGGATCGCCGCAGTCGGCGGCGAGGGGCCGGCCCAGCAGCGCCTCGGCGGCGCCGATGGCGGCCTGCGGGGCGCCGAGGAGGTCTGTTGCGGTCTGGGCGGCGGTTACGGGGCACGCCAGGGCCATCTTGGCGGCGTAGCCCACGACGGCGCGGAGCTGCCATGTGCCCTGCTCGGCGGCCTCAAAGGCGGCGAAGTCCGCCCGCCGGACGCGGTTGGGGCGCATCGGCGGCTCCAAGAAGGCCTCCCGGCGCGCTCGGGCGAGCCGGCGGCGCTCAGCCTGGTATCGCAGCGGCCGCGGCAGGCCGCGGCGGGCCACGGCCCGCCCCACACTGGAGGGCGAGCCCAGATCCCGGCCCCCGCGGCGGCCCATCGCCCAGATCTCGCGGCGACCCCACGCCGGGCGCTCAGCCGCGAGCTCCTCCACCAGCGGCTCTACGCGGTCCACCACCGGAGCCGGCCAAGGCCCCTTGACCAGATCGCCCCGCTGGAGCCGGGCCAGCCGCCAGCAGTAGGTGCGCCGGGGCGCACCGACGAGCCCAGCGAAGCGCGACACGCTCACGCCGGCGCCGCATCGGATCATCTCGAGGGCCTCAAAGGGGGGAGGCTCCCCTCCCCCTTCCTCCACACCCGCAGCTGCACATGGGCCTCACCCAAAGCCGCCTTGAGCTCCTCGCGCTCGGCCTCCAGCCCGGCCTCGCGCGCCGAGCGCCGCCGACGGCCCCGGGCCAGACCCTCGCGGCCAGCGTCGAAGAACAGCCTCTTCCAGTCGTGCGCCGTCTGCTCAGACACCCCCGCCCGGCGGGCCGCCGCAGCCGCGGACACCCCACCGCGCAACACGCTCAACACGACACGCAGCTTCTCCCCAGAGCTCTTGTTCGACGTCTTGGCCACCGCTCACCTCCATGATCAGGCTCAAACCCCAACCTGCGCAACAAACAATGACACGGGACAGGAGCGCTCAACTGGAACACCCCAGCCTCCACCATCCGGGACAACCTCCCCATACTCCACAGCTAGAGCTCTCGGGCGACGACGTCGAAACCCTCAGCGCACTCAGCCGCCTGAGTCCGGGAGTTTCGGTGCGTCAGATCGTCTGCGTTAGGTCTCGCAACATGTCCGTCGCCCCAGCGAGGATCTCCGCGCCTGCTTGCTGGTGGTTCGAGGGCGCGGCGGGTTTCTTGGCTGGGTCGTCGTCGCCTCTGTGCGAGGCGGCGTTGCGGAGTCGGTGTACCCGGCGCAGCAGTGCGATGTCGCGTTGCGCGTGAGGGTGGTGGATCTGCGCTAACCACGCCTCGAGGAGTGAGATCGACTTGCGATCGTCTGACTTGTCGACGCCCAACTCCTCTCTCAGCCTCTGCGTGTTGAGCGCCTCAACCAGGATGAGGTCGAGTAGCCGTGCTTGTTCATTCAGGTCCTCGGCGGTATCGGTGAGCGGCACCCGCACTCGCTGCAGCAGCGGGCTGCCGTCGGCGTGGGGGGCGTCGCGCCATAGATCCCATCCCAGTCGCTTCCGGCACTGGCCTCTGAACGCGCCGTACCAGTGCTTGAACTGCCATTCCGGGTAGTCGGGTGCTGTCCATTCGCCTTGTATCCACCTGCCGTAGGCGGCGCGGCTCAATCCGGAACCCGGCGGGGCGATGTTGTGGGCCCTCCAGTGGTGTTGCTCGCGCTCGGGGAGTGCGACGCCCAGCTCGTAGAGCAAGACGACGACGTGCTCCGGCTGATTGTTGTCGATCCGCATACTCCACAGCGCCCCGCAGGCGACACTGTTGTCGTCCACCCGATACTTCTGGGGGTCTGAGTAGTAGCGCTGCAGCACCGACTTCTCGAAGAACACTGGGGTCAACTGCCCCAGAGGCAAATCGGGACTCACCCCGAAGTCCGAGGAGAGAGCCTCAGGGTCACACGTGTGCTCGATCGGGGCGCCAGTGGCCGACTCGTCGACGACGAAGTGCAAGTGAGCGGCTCCTGCTGCTGTTGGTCGGTCCCATGGCCAGGCTCCGCACTGGTCTCTGGGCGGCGGCGCGGCGATTGTCTTGGCCAGTATCCGAGACGACACCTCCCCGGGCCGGCCTTCGAGCCGAATATCCCGGCGCCAGACGTGACTCTCCGTTCGGACGGTCTGCTCCAGCGGGGCAACATCAGCAGCGGTCAACCGCTGGCGGTTGGGGGTGTTGATGATCGAATCCACGAATCGGACGAGGTACAGCTGCGTGGCGGCCTGGAACCTGCGCAGATACGCGGTGCGGATCTGCGCATGCTGGTGTGTGACCCTGCAAACCTCTTCCGCCGATCCGTCGGCGTGGAGCTTCTTATGGATGCCTCCAGCAGCCTCTTCCCAGAGATCGTGAAAGTGACGGAACTCCTCGAGCACCTGCGGCAGCATCGCCGGGACCGCACCGTCGTGGGACAGCAAGATGACAACCGGCTTCGCGTTGTCCGTCTGGCCGTAGCGCGCGTACCGGTACCTGCCGCGCTCGTCTTCGATGAACGCGGGGCGCCCGTCGTAGGGACACATCTCCCATTCGGGGCGCGCGAGCAACTCGGCTCGGCGCGAGTGAGGCATGAACGCTGAGAAGATCCCGAAGTCCTGATCCGGGCGAAGCGACTCGTAGACCGTCGTCCATGACCCCTTGTCGCCGTCGAGAAAGTCCAACAGCCGTTGAGCCTGCGTGAACTCCTCGGGGAAACTCGGTGGAATGCTCATGCCGGAAATGTACGCCCCACTCGCGACAGCGCTCGCCCACCGATGCACCGGAACCGCGATGCCAACCGCGAACTGCGCCCAGATGATTCCCGCTCGGCGCGCCGACTCACCCAGTCGGTGGTCAAGAACGCCCAGAGCACGACGGCGCAACGACGCAGATGCCGGTGCGGCGATGGTGACCGAGCCGAGCCCGACGAGCACCAGGGCACCCGCCGTGCAGACCAGGATCTCCGCCGCGCCTCGGCAAGCACGACGAGCCGATCCAAACGTTGACGTTAGCGTTGGCGACCCCATGGGCTGGACCAGTCGCCAGACGCTCCACCGCCCAGAAGCGGGATTTCCGCAGCATCTTCAAGCAACCCCACCCCAACTTGTCGCGGGACGTGCTCGTTCGGCTCGCGTCCATACCTATGAGGATCACCGTGGTCTTGAGCAGCGACGACACATGCTCAGCTAGGCATAGGTTCGTGCCGGCCGCCCGCGCGGTTGGCGTGTTGGTGTCACACCGATCGTGGGCACTGGCTGCATGATCGATTCTCCGTTTGACGACTGCTGGAATCGCCTCGAACGCGCTGATGAGCACACGTCGGCGCTGGCAGCGATCTGGAACGAGTACCTCGACGACGAGCCATTCGACTTCAGCCTCATCCATGAGGGCGAGGGCGTTCACATCCTTCGGGTCTGGCAGACCACACCGATCCCCGCTGGGTTCGCGCTCGAACTCGGCGAGTGGCTCTACAACCTGCGCGCCTGCCTCGACTACATCATCTGGGCGACGTGCGCTCACGTCACCGGGCAGATGCCTCCGCCCGACGAGGCCACGCTGCAGTATCCGATCTACGAACACAAGTCAGCGTGGGACAACAACCTGTACCGGCTCAAGCACCTCCGCGATCACCACCGAGAGATGCTGCTACGGATGCAGCCGTTCAACAGCGACGCCGACGCCAACTATCTCGGCGCGATCGACAGGCTCGCGAGGCTCGATCGCCACCGCCGTCTGACCATCAGCACCGGCTACATCGCTGAGACGGAGCCAGTCGTTGAAGTGCCGAATGGCTGCCGTGTGGCGCTGCGGTGGGGACAACGGCTCCTAGTCTACGGCGAAGCGGAAATGGCCCGCCTCACCGTCTCGCCCTGGACCGACGACATGACGATCCGGGTCAACCCGCTCTCGGGCATCGATCCCGAGGTCCACGAGTGGGCAACATCCCAATTCTGGCAACGCATCCCGTTCTCCAAGCGCATGAGGATGATCCAGGCTTTCGTCGCTGGCGAAATCGCGCTCTACGAGTACGACTGCCGAGGAACAAGCCGTCAATCCGACCTGCTCACCCAGGACTACAAGGACGCATGCGACGAACGCGGACGCCCAGCTCCGATCAGGCGCAAACCACCCCCGAACATCGAATGGACGGCCCCAGTCGCCGGTGGCCCAAGCACGCGCGATCGGTTCGAAGGGCAAGGATTCCCCTCCGGTCCAGCCTCCCCCGATCGAAGCTGACGATCGCCCGCCGAACGATCCGGCCACACGCTCGGGACCTCGGCTGCAACCACCGTGCGCCGCCCAGCCTCGCAGTCAGTCAACAGCTCACAGAATCCGGCGCTTCGGCAATTGGCGGGGAGTTTCGCCAGCCCAGCAAGGAGCGCCCAGTTGGGTCTGCCGGCCACGGTCCGGTTCACCGTGTGCCAGTCATAGCCCAACTCGGCGGCCACATCGGACACCGGGCACCCGTCGCGGCCCACCGCCATCGTCGCCCAGCGTCCCGCCCGTGACGTCAACGAGGAGCGCGCCGGCGCGATCTCCTCGGCAACCTCAGTGAACGACCCCACAAGACAGCCCGCCGCCGGGCAGCGCCAGCGCCACTTGTGCCACACCAGGCGCACCGGACGGCCGAAGGCGGTCAGATCCACCAACCGCACCGGGCTGGTGCCCTTGAGCCACACCGCCCCGCCGCAGCCGCCACACGAAGGCCGGCGCCGCGTCCGAACGTGCAACGCCAGCGCCCCGACGGCCGGGTCCTCGACGCCGAGGGCCCACCGCGCCCAGACCGACCAACAACTCGCAGATACGCGTAGGGTTCTCCCCCACCGGGGGCCTCCCCCGAATCGGTGTGCGTCAACCTCAATTCTGGAGGCCCCCACCGCGCCATCGCGGACCCGGTGCCTGCTCAAATTCGAAGAGCCGCTTGTCGAAGGCCCGGTCGACGCGATTCTTGGCGTGCGATCGCTCGACCCACTCCCCGATCTTCCTCATCCACGGATCGATGATCCGCTCCCTGCGCCGCGATGCGTCACTGGCCAACTCGCCGACATCCCGAACGACCCAGTCAGATCGAACGTTTCCAACATCTTCATGACATCCTCGCGAGACTTCCCGCGCTCCTCCCACTCGATGGTCACAGTCGTCGTGACCGGCCATTCGAGTAGGAGGAGCATTCCGCCGCGGTGGACCTCGACGGAAAACGGACTTCAACGCGGGCAGTTCAGTTGGCCGCCACTGGGCAGAATCGCTGGCCGCCAGCGGGCGGCTACATGTCCACCAGTGGACAGGATCTCATCGCCGCCGACTAGCCTGCCCGCCTATGCCTGTGCCATCCGTGCAGCGAAGAGAAGTCCCGGTTTCCGAGTTGGATCTCGATTGCGAGAACCCTCGTCACGGCGTCGTCGCCGACCAGAGAGCAGCTTTCGAGAGCCTCGTTGCTGACCAACGAGAGAAGATCGGTCACATCGCCGCGGACATTCACGAGAACGGGATCAGTCCCGCCCAACTGTTCATCGTCACGCCTGGAGCCGCGGGCCGATACATCGTCCTCGACGGCAACCGCCGACTCGCCGCGATGCGGATTCTCGAAGATCCCGAACTGCTCCCCTCCGAGTTTCGCCCGTCAGGGTTCATCGAGGCCGTCGCCGAGCCTGGCAGCCAGCCAACCCAGGTGATGTGCGCGATCGTGGCGAGCCGAGACGAAGCCCGGCTCTGGCTGGACCGAACCCACAGCGGCCAGCTCGCCGGTATTGGCACCGTCCCGTGGTCGGCAGTTGCTAAGCACCGATTCAACCCACTGCCGCCCTCTCGCGGCCACACGGCCAGCGCCATGACCGTGCTGGACTGGCTCCGCCGACGGCTACCCGCCGATCACGCCTCTCGCCCCCACCTCGACACCGTCGAAACCAACAGCGTCACGAACCTCGGCCGCCTCGCCAGCGATCCCGATATCCGCGACCTTGTAGGGTTCGACTTCCAAGGCGGCATCGTGACCCTGAACGACGCCGAAGAGGCCGTCGTTCGACGTTTGCTGACAATCATTGAGCGCCTGGCCAGCGGCACGACGGTCACAGCATTGAAGAGCAAAGAGGACCGTGCCGGCTTCGCTGCCGACCATCTCGCCGACGACATATCCGAGGCAGCACAGGACTCGCCGGACGTCGAGGATGATCCGAGCGCGGACCCGACCGCAGACCCCTCGGCTACCGCTGCGGCCGAAACCCCAGGTGAGACGGCCGCATCGACCGACGGGACAGAAACATCTTCCCAGCGTGCTCGACCCGCGTCGCATCCCTTCGCAAACATCGACATCCGCCCGCTGCACCCACGAATCCAACAGATCCTCGTCGAGGTCCGCACACTCAACCCCAACAAGCATCCCAATGCCATCGCAGTGTTGCTGCGCGTGATCATCGAACTCACTGTCGCCGAATACCTCGACAGCAAAGGGGCACGACCCGCACCGAAGGAAAAGCTAGCGACCAATATCCGCTCGACCCTGAGTCGTCTCGGCATTCCCGATGACGATCCGCGCTTCCAGCCGCTTCAGACCCAACTGAAACAACAGCACAGCATCATCTCGGTACCCAATCTGCACCAGTACGTTCATAACGTCGCCGCGGCGCCCGGGCGGTCGGACCTCAACAGCATTGCTCTCGCGTACCGGCCCCTGCTCGAGGCGATCTGCTCCGACCTGCGCTAGCGATCTCCGGCGCTTCGTGACATACCTCAGCCCGCTCCGATACCCAGGCGGCAAGGGCCTCCTCCTTCGGTTCGTTCGCCATCTCGTCCAGCGCAACGCCCACCCCGGCGCCACATACGTCGAACCGTTCGCCGGTGGCGCCGCGATCGCCCTCGGACTCCTGCGCAGCGGCGAGGTGGACCACGGCATCATCGGCGACACCGACCCGGCAATCTCCGCGTTCTGGAAGGCGGCGCTCCAATACCCCGACGAATTCGCCGCCCTCGTCCGCGAATGCCGAGTGACGATCGACACTTGGCACGAACAGACTCACGCCCTCCACCACACGGAGATGGCGGACACGGTCACTCTCGGGTTTGCGGCGTTCTTCCTCAACCGCACGAACCACTCCGGCATCCTGCGCGCCCGCCCGATCGGCGGTCTCAACCAGACCGGTCCCTACAAGCTCGACTGCCGGTTCAACAGGTCGGACCTCCTCGAGCGCCTTCGCCGCGTCGCCCAACTCGCGGACCGCATTACGGTCTACAGCGGCGACGCCATCGACCTCCTCGAACTCCTCGCCCCCCGCTACGCCCACGACGCCTTCGTGTACGCCGACCCGCCCTACCTAACCAAATCGACCGACCTCTACGTCAACACGATGACGTACGAGAAGCACCAGCAACTTGCAGACACGCTCACGACACAGTTTCGCCAATGGATCGTCAGCTACGACTGCGATCCTCGCGTTGCAGATGAGTTGTACCCCCACCACGGAATCCTTCGGTTCGGTCTGCGTCACAGCGCCGGCCGCGCACACCGTGGCAGCGAATTCATGGCATTCTCCCCACACGTCAACCCGGACTCAGCGGCGCACCTTCTGCGCAGCGCGTCGTGGGTGCGACGGCACCGCACTGAAGAGACAGCACTTCCACGCTGAGTCCCGACACCATCCCACGAAGAGCCCCGATCACTCTGCGACAGAAGCGGGCGGTCGTGACTTGGCTGCCTGCTGGCTTCACATAGCAGGCAGAGAGACCCGAAAGGGGATCTACGGCAGCAAGTCAGCTACGTGTGCTGACTCACCGGGGATCATCGGCCTCGAGCCGTAGCCAGCCCACAACTGATCGATGCCGCTGTGGGGATGAGCGGCCACCACATTGCGTACCACGGGCCTGCCGTGCAAACGGATGCGGGCGTAGCGGGAGTGGATCTTGGCTGCATCGTGGTCCACCCAATGCCGTCCGACGTACTTGGCGTCGAATACGACGACCGCGGGCGTCGCCCTGAGGCGTAGTACCACAACGTCGGGGGTGATCACATTCTGCGCAAGCCTGCGATCCGGGTGCGGCACGTGTTCCAGTCCCTGCCAACCTCGTCCGCTGGCTGTGATCCGCGGTTCGAATGCGACGAGCACGTTGCCCTCGAAGCGCACAGTGGCTCCGGCCGGAATCTCCAGTCGGGTGGTCCCTGACCCGGTCATGCGGCCCAGGATGGCGAAGCCCGGCTCGATCGGGGTCCCGTATCGTTGCCTGCATGCGTCGAGCACTTGAAGGAACACCCAGTATTCGTAGAGGCGGATCATCCCTTTGACGCCGAGGCGGGCCTCGCCTGGCCCTTCGGTCGCGTACGCCTCGGGTCTGTCCAACATCCGTAGCACTTTGTCGACCTGCCGATAGCGGGGGTCGTGGATGGTCCGGATGCGGGCCGCATCAATGCCGCCCCGGGGCATGCGGCATGACGAGAAGGGGTGGCTGCGCAGCGCCCGATTCGCACGGGTGGCGACGTCGAGTCCGTCGGGCTGCCGGCGAGAGTAAGACACGAGCCGGCGGAGGGTTTCGGCGACGAGTGCATTCTCGGGGATGTCGACATCGCGATTCAACACGGTGCTGCGCCCCGGCCGCTGATTCAGTGGAATCGGGCTATCGCCGTCCTGGGGATCCCAGAGTTCTCGACTGTCGCCGCGGGTGCCACGGGCAATCACACCCGAAGCCCGAATGACACTGACGGTGAGTTCCGACGGCCTCCGGACCGCCTCCAGCCGCCGGAGTCCCACTCCGCGGGTCAGAATCGATCGCGGTTCGGAGGAGATGTCCCGAATCGGCTTCTCGATCTCGCGCCACAACTCGGCGGGAGACGGCAACTGGCCGCGCAGCCGGCTCGAGCCGTCGTGATCGAAGATGAGTCCCGTCCACGTTCGTTCGAGCGCGGCTCGCAACGTCTGGAAGGCGTCCTCGCTCACCTTGTCTGGCACGATCTCGAATTCGCCGGCTATCGCGCCCGACCAGCGCGACACCTCGACCAAGCCAAGATGGCCGTGCAGTTCCTCGCACTGGCTCAACGGCAACCTGATCACGCCCGAGCTGTCAGCAGTTGCTTCCACCACACCCAAGGTGACCGTCTCGTAGCTATCGAAACCGCGGAGCGACAACTCTCCAGACTCCGGGATCCTCGGGCAGCCGGTGCCCCAGCCGAGCGGCAGCCACGTCCGCCCGACGAGGGCTTCTACTGTGTCCATGGTCTAGATCCGTACGAGCGCGAGTCGGGGGTCGGTGCCGTCGAGAAACTCGTCGTCGGAGATACTGTCGTCAAGCCAGCGACGCACGATCGACATTGACTGCTCCGCTCCCACATTGTCGAACTCCTCGAGCAGTTCTCGCAGGCTCTCCACCAAGTTCCTCTTGAATCCTCGAATCTTGGGGATGATGCGCTGAACGACACCCCAGTCCAAAGCGATTTCCGGATCGAGGATTCCCTCAGCGTTCGCGACGAAGCGCTCGAGTTCGATGTGGGCTCGTAGCCCGACGCCGATGCTTGCCTGTCGCAGGATGTCGGCTACGGCGACCAGGAAGTCGTGCAGTTCGTTGCTGGGCTCGTTGGTGCGGACCTTGCGAAACTCAGCAACTCCGACGTGCCACGGGGCAGGCGCTTGCCCGCTGGGTTGGTGGTGCCGTTCAGACACCTCGACGCTCAAGAGCAGCACGTTCGCGCGATCGATGACCCGCTCCGACAGCGGACGGGTGGTCTCGTCCACATTGACCGTTCCAACGATGATCAGGTTCTCGGGGAAACGCACTCGGTGTGGCCACTCGTCGACGTTCTTCGGGGTGAGGGCGGACGAGTACAGCGGCAGCCAGACATCCTCGCTTCCCGAGCGCGCCTCCTCGATTGCCGAGAGCCACTCGGCCAAGTACTGCTCGACCGGCGCCAGGTTCATCTCGTCGAGCAGCACAAAGTGCAGGCGGTCGGGATCGCGCTCGCAATCCCGAACCGTCTCAGCGAGCCAGCCCGGCACGAAGTACTCCGATATCGGGTTGACGAATCCGAGCACGTCGGTCTGGTCGATCCACTCCGGCTTCACCGCGATCCGTCGGAATCGCCCGTTGGATCCGTTGGCTCCGCAGGCCTCGGCGAATGTCCGGGTCAATGAACTCTTGCCCGAGCCCGTGAGCCCGGCAAGAATCACGAACGGCCTGGTCTTCAGCGACACGTACAGTCGGAGGATGTCCGTCGGGTGAAAGTCGAACGTTCCTCTGCAATAGCTCAATAGATGGTCGACCAGCGCGCCCTCACCGTGTTCCGCCTGCCACCGGTGGATCCTCCGATCTTCGACTTCGGCACGCAGTTCGTCGGCGCGATCTCGCGCCTCGGTCAACTGAGCGTCACTGAGATCCGACTCTTCGAGCCAGCCTGCAATCTCAGAATGCCAGTTCGCGAAGTAGCCGAGGTCCTCGCCGCTGAAGTCATCGCGCTCTTCGGTCAGGATCGTGTCAACTAGACGAAGGTTCTCATCCACGGAGAGGCGACAACTCTCGCGGAGCTGTTGGAGTTCCTCCTCAATGCCGTGCTTGAGTTCACTGGCGCCCCGGCCGCCGCGCCGTTCCAACTCACCGATCTTTCGCGCCCACTCTCGCACGACCGAGTCGGTCGCCCGGAGGTCTCTGAGAGGTGCCGCGATCAACCTCAAGTCCTCTTGCTGTTCCTGAAGCATCTCGTCGAGCCGTCCGGACAGCTCAGTCTGTGCGGCGCCGATCTCGCGGGCCATCTCGTGTGGATCGTCGGATCCCAATCGAGACTCGATGTCGGCAACACGCTCAAGCCAGCCGGTGTCCTGACTGAGGCTCGAATCATGAAGCTTCCTGCGTAGACCTTCCAACTGGCTCCGTGCAAGTTCGGCGCGCTCTCGACGGGAGATCTCCTGACTGAGGCGCTGCAACGCTTCTTCGGCCCCACCAATGTCGTCATCGAGCACGAACAGCTCGATTTCGTCGATGCCTTCGCTTGGCGTGGCCGACTTGGCTCTCAGCTCCCCCAGCGCGGCTTCAAGAGCTCGGTGACGGCGTATCTCCTCCTCAACGGAGGGCACAGACAGGCCAGTGTGAGCGCACCAGGCGTCGACCACCCGAGCCAACTTGTAGCGTCCGCGCCGATCCCCTCGTCTGACAGCCGCGTCGATCCGTTCGATAACGTCTGTTCTGTCCACGGTGGGCGCAGCACGCGCCACGAGGATCGACCTAAGCAAGTCTGCTGCCAGCGGTCCGACCGCGTGCTTGAACTCGCTCGGTATCTCCTCCAGCAGTCCTGGCACCGATCGAGGTACCCACGGTTCGACCTCGAGTTGGAGGTTGACGATCTGGTTGATCTCCCCAGTGGCCTCCCGACAGCGCTTGAGCATCTCTTTGTATCTTCGACTACCGGCCTCGATGCCACTGTCCCGGAGCACCTGCTCGCACCGTTTCCAGTCGATCTCCGCCGTCGCGGCCCGACGATTCTCGCCGAGACAATCCGCCGTCGTTCCGAGTTCCTTGATCAGCCACGACCAACACTCGCGTTCGCCGGGCAGCTTCACTGCGCCATAGGCGTCCAGCCTCAGCGTCTCGTCGAGACCGGCCAACATAGAGTCGAGCTGTCGCCTCTTGTCGAGCCACGCAGCCGCCGGTAGAACGAGGTCGAGTTGAGTGACGGCATTCATATGGTCCTTGACGTTCTCATGAAGCGATTCGGGAAGGCGATAGGCACCGCCATTCGCAGACGGCCGCCCAGTGGTGACCACGAACCACCAGTCAAGAACGTGAGATAGATGGCGATCGTCGTCGAGCGCACACCTACTGATGATGTTGCCAGCGGCGTCCGCTGCCGCTTCAGCCGAGGGATCGATCTCAACGACCGGTATAAGCAACTCGAAGACTGCGTTCGCATCCGTCTCCGATACCGGCTCGGCGCTCCTGATGATCTTGGTCAGCCTGGCCACAGATTCCTCCTATGTTGTTGGACGAGAGATTGCGCTCCTCGAGAACGGCGGCGCGAGACCTCCGCAGGCCAACCTACGCGTCGGCTAGCTTGACAAGCGATGCGAGGGCATCTGCCCACCGTACGTCGAGGCTGTGACAGCGAGGAGCCCTGAGCATGGGGATCATCAGAAGGAGGTTTCGCTCCGCGTTCTGCGCTCCACGCTGCTG
Source organism: Gammaproteobacteria bacterium (assembly GCA_026706665.1). Lineage (GTDB taxonomy): Bacteria > Pseudomonadota > Gammaproteobacteria > Pseudomonadales > Azotimanducaceae > VXNE01. Next base: position 15,280 of record JAPOYI010000232.1, read on the forward strand.
CAGCAGATAGGTTGCAGGCTCGTTTCGGTTGGCACGGGACTAGGAACTCGTTTTGACGACTCAGCACACCAACGCCTTCCCCGACCTCGATCGTGATCTGCGGTTCATCCCGTTGGGGGTCGAGGAGCCGCGGACCCTCACGCCCGCCCAGGTTCGCCGGTACAACGAGGTGGGTCATCTGTTCCCCATCGACATCTTCTCGCCGGGCGAGATCGCCGAGATCCGGGCCTACATCGACGACTTGGTGCCCAAGGCGCTGGCGGCGGGGTGGAACAGCTACGAGGTGGTCAACTGGCACAAGTGCTGTCGGGGCATCTGGGACATCGTGACCGAGCCCCGCATCATCGACGTCGTCGCGGACCTGCTGGGCGACTCGGTGATCCTGCGCCACAGCCACCTGTTCGCCAAACTGCCCGGCGACGCCAAGCGGGTCGCCTGGCACCAGGACGCCTCCTACTGGCCGCTGTCGCCCAGCCGGGTGGTCACCGCCTGGCTGGCCATCGACGACGTCGACGTCGACAACTCCGCCATGCAGGTCATCCCCCGCTCGCACCACCACGC
>JAPOYI010000171.1 GCA_026706665.1 Gammaproteobacteria bacterium
AGGCTCGCGGGGCGACGTGGGGCGAGGTCGACCTCGAGGCGCGGGAGTGGCGCGTACCGGCATCGCGAATGAAGGCCGGGGCGGAACATCGGGTGCCGTTGTCGGATGCGGCTGTTGCGGTGCTGGAGGGCATGAAGGCGCGTTCTGACGGCGCGGGCGATTCACTGATCTTCCCTGGCGTGGGCGGGCGGCGGATCAACGGCGATACCTTGATCAGGGCGCTACGGAGAGCGACGGGCACGGATGCGGACGTTCACGGCTTCCGGTCGAGTTTCCGCACATGGGCCGCGGAGCGGTCCGGGGCGACGAGGGACGTGGCGGAGCTGGCCCTTGCACACGTGGTCGGCGGGGCTGTCGAGCGGAGTTACGCGCGAAGCGATCTGTTCGACCAGCGGCGCGGGCTGATGGACCGATGGGCGGCGTTCGTGACCGGACCCGTGCCTGCGCGATAACACGTCCCCCGGGTGCCAGCAGACAAACGCTCCCGCCGGTCGCCCAGGGCCGGTGGGGGCGTCCAGCCGTACGGCCGCAATGAGGTGCGCCATCGCGCAGGGCTTACCGGACCACCGCCGTTCCGTGGGCGACTCTCAAGGTCGTCGCCGCTGATCGAGGGTGACGGAAGGGACGACCGTACCGCACGACGACCTTGTTGGCGGCAGGACACAGATCGCCGCGTCTGCGGGCTCCGCCAGCCGCCCCTCGTGCGGCTGGACACGACTCAACTCGCCGTCGCCGGGACGACCCCGCAAGCCACCCGAGCGCCGCCACCTCCGAGTAGCGCGGGCGCGTCCGCGTAGTTGTCGCCGCCGGCATGGATCATCAGCGAACGACCCACAACGTCGCTCACGCGAACTCGCCGCGCCACGACCGGAACGGTCGCGCGGCCGCCGCCGTCGACCGTCAGGCGCGGCAGGTCCCCAAGATGGCCGTTGCCATCGGGTCCTTCGTGACGCCCTGTGTTCGCCGGGTCGTAGTGCCCGCCCGCGTTCTGCCCCGCCATCCCGCAGTCCGGATTCACGTGGACGTGGAAGCCGTGCTCGCCTGCCGTCAGGCCGCTCAGATTTGGGGTGAAGCGGGCACCATCAGCCGCGTCCTCGACGAGAACGGAACCGAGCCTCATACCTGAGTCGGTCGCGTGGACGTCCACCGTCAGCGAGGGCATCTCCGACGGGGCCGTAGGCGATCCGTTGCAGCCAACGAAACCGACCGCCAACACGACTGCCGTCGCGCTTCGCATCGCCACCGCATGCCCGGACCCCTTCATGTGCCCTCCTGCCCACGCTGAACTGCCGTTCAGCGCCCACAGCTCGCGCAGAGCTTCGTCGTCAGAGGATGTCCGCCAACCAAACCGTACGCCCCGGCCGCGGCCGCGTCAAGGCTGGCATGCGCGTCGAAGAGTTCGTCAGCGTCCGCTTCTTGAGCGCATTGGCAAGCGTCCTCGTCGCGCGGAACGGGGCGCTTCGGGTAAGCCGGGCACCGGCTCGTCGACCCAGTCCGGCGGACAGTCAGCGGTCGCGCAACTCGACCCGTCGCTGAGCTTCCAGGGCTTCCGACGCCAACATCGCATAACACCATTTGTAATTGTAATTGGCATGTTACCGTGACCGACCCAGGGCATTTCCATCGTTTCACCCACCGTTTCGAGTCGGGTTTCACGGCACCACTGCGGCTGCTCCCGGACGAACCTAAACCATGCCTCACGTAGAGGCCAACCGACGGGGAGGGGCACCTCTCTTGCGCGAACGCGCCCCACACCAGGAGGGGGAATTGTCGCCCTCAAGGCTGTTTCCGCTTGTTCGTCACTTGCAGGTAGGCGTCGAGCCATCCAGGCGGGGCGTCAACCACGTCTGCGAACAGGGCTCTATTGCTGTCTTGGATGGCGATCAGACGTCCGATGATCTGGTCCGCCAGAACGAAACAGCGCCTCACAAACGTCGGCGTCATCAAGAACATCACCGGCACGCTGTTTGACGTGACCAGCGAGAACCAGTCATCCGGCCATTCCCCTCGTCGGCTATTGAATTCGTTCCGGTCGTCCGCCGGCCATTCCAGTCCACAATGAAGCACCTTGTTCCGGTAAAGGAAAAGGGCGCCCGCCACCCGCTCGAAGTCACTGGGCATGTACGGCTTGAGTCCGGCTTCAACGATGTGCTGCTTTGTATCCTGCCAAGTTCGGCGACGTCGGCTCCCGACGATAGTGGTCTTCTTCAGGCGCTCAATACCACGGACAGCGCGATGTAGAACCCCCTCAATGAACGGGGCCAGCAAGCTTGCCGCGACCATGCTGTGGGCAGCATCCTGGTAGGTGAAAACGTCGAACAGGTTGTGGAGGTCATCAGCAGCCTGTTCGCTTCGACTTCTCTTGGCCAGGGCATCAAGTTTCTCGATCTCCACGTCCAGCCGCATTTCGGCCGCACGGTTTCTCACCAACACGCCGCGAATGGCACGGAGTTGTGATTCGTCGTCGATGTCGTCGTCGGCGCCTCTGCCTTCACGGCGGGTCCACGTTCCACTCAGAATGAGTGGGGCCACGTCGCGACTGGAGATCGGCAGGTCGCTAAAGTCGTCGGTACTCTTCACGACTCCGTCCCCTTCTTGGGTTGTGCCGCTGGAGAACATCTCGGCTTGTCCGAGACCACCGCCCGCTCAAGACGATCTGCCGCACCGCGTGGTCCAGTTCTTCGTCGGACTTCGGGCTGGGGCTGGTCCGCTTCGACAGCGCCGCCCGGAGGTGCTGGCACAGCGAAGGTCGTCGCGGATGCGGGACAGTCTCGCGATGCGACACGGCCAGCGCGAACGCCTGCGACAGCTCGCGCACCGCCTTCAGGCACCGCGCCTTGCCGTCCTCCTGCACCAGAACGTGCTCCACTGGCGCCGGCAGCAGGCGGAGCCGGTCGGCCGGCGAGCCGGTGGTCCATGCCGTCCGGTCGAAGCCGTGGAATGGGCCGCAGCAGGCCTCGTAACTTCTCCAGGATCACTCGGACCGCCTGCTCCTTGTCGAGCGCCGTCTGGCGCTCGTGTCACTCTCAGTGTACGTCGCCAGCGCCGGCTTCAGCTCGTGGGCCAGCCCTAGGTAGGTAGTCGATGACCAGTCCGCCCGCGTGTCTCGGAACATCCGGTTGACCCGTGCGATGGCCGGCATCAGCCTAGGGCCTCGCGTCGGCTTGTCCACGTACATCGTGTGCAGGCTCGGGGCATCAAAGCCGGTCAGCCGACGACCGCCACAAATGTTCGTAAACAGTGCACAACGAATGGGTTGCCTTCGCACGTGTCATCCCCACAGCGTACCCCACCCTGCGCGCCGGAACACGCTGGACGACGAAGGCCGCCTCCGTATCTCCGTAGGACGTGACCCTTTCTTCGCCGCGCCTCAACTTACAGGCGCGGAAGGGGTTGACCGAACGGATGTTCTCGCCAGCCCGGAAAGTACACGAGCCCCTTGAGAATTATCTCCACCCTTGGATCATCGGTCATGTCGCCTGTCCAGTATCTCCTTGAGGCCTCGTTCCAGTCTGCCTGGACGGCGTCAAGCCATCGTGCGTCCGCCCGATGAACCACTGAACCAGTGACGATGCGCACCTCGACCACGGGCCTTGGATCGTGCGGAAACCACTCTTCCCGAGCCGTTTGCACCGCTTGGCCGCTCTCAAACAGGAAGAACCCGTTCTGTCGCGTGGGCACTTCCGGAAAGTCTGCTTCGCGAATGCTCTCCCACAGGCGCTCTTTGGCGCTCTGGCCCCTGAATGCGCCATACATCGTGACGAAGCCGTGCTCGGCTTCCGCTTCGTTCAGCACGGATACTGAGGGACACAGCCCCTCATGGAGTCTGACATTCCACAGCAGAATCTCATCGGCAAGGTGGTAGAATACACCCGGCTGCAGAGAGTAGTCGCGACCTCGACACGAAACGTGCTCTATTGATTCCATGTAGATACTATCGGCTCTGCTCGTCCGGAAAGCCGTTCCCCGGACGGCCTCCTGGTCCCTCGCGGCCAAGCCACGAGCGGCGGTCTACGCCGCCCAGCCTGCGGACAGCACCTCGGCCTGCTCCAACACCGTCCGGGTCGCCGACTCCTGCTTGTCCGGCGGATAGCCGTGCTTCCGGAGGACGCGCTTCACGAGACGGCGAAGGTTGGCGCGGACGTTCTCCCGCCGTGTCCAGTCGATGGTCAGGTTGTTCCGCACGGTCTCGACCAGCTCGCGGGCTATGTGCCGCAGCGTCTCGTCGCCGAGCACGCGTACGGCGCTATCGTTGACGCCGAGGGCGTCGTAGAACGCCAGCTCGTCGTCGGATAGCCCGAGCGCATCGCCGCGGGCGTTCGCCTCCCGCATCTCGCGGGCCAGGCCGATCAGCTCCTCGATCACCTGCGCCGCCTCCACGGCGCGGTTCTGGTAGCGCCGGATCGACTGCTCCAGCATCTCGGCGAACGAGCGCGCCTGCACCACGTTCTTGCGCCGCCGCGTCGCCAGCTCGCCCTTCAGGAGCTTCTCCAGCAGCTCGACGGCGAGGTTCCTCCGGCGCATGCCGCGCACTTCGCGCAGGAAGTCCTCCGAGAGGACCGACACGTCCGGCTTCTTCAGCCCCGCCGCGGCGAAGATGTCCACCACGCCGTCCGACGCCACGGCCCGCGAGACGATCTGCCGCACCGCGTGGTCCAGCTCTTCGTCGGACTTGGGGCTGGGGCCAGTCCTCTTCGACAGCGCTGCCCGGACGTGCTGGAACAGCGACACGTCGTCGCGGATGCGGACCGTCTCGGGATGCGGCACGGCCAGCGCGAACGCCTGCGACAACTCTCGCACCGCCTTCAGGCACCGCGCCTTGCCGTCCTCCTGCGCCAGCACGTGCTCCAGCGCCGCCGGCAGCAGGTTGAGGCGGTCGGCCGGCGAGCCCGTGGTCCATGCCGACCGGTCGAAGCCGTGGAACAGGCCGCAGCAGACCTCGTACTTCTCCAGCATCACCCGGACCGCCTGCTCCTTGTCGACCGCCGTCTGGCCCTTGCCGCCGCTCTCGGTGTAGGTCGCCAGCGCCCGCTTCAGTTCGTGAGCGAGACCGAGGTAGTCGACGACCAGCCCGCCCGGCTTGTCCCGGAACACCCGGTTGACCCGCGCGATGGCCTGCATCAGCCCGTGGCCACGCATCGGCTTGTCCACGTACATCGTGTGCAGGCTCGGGGCGTCGAATCCGGTCAGCCACATGTCCCGCACGAGCACCATGCGGAGCGGGTCGGCCGGGTCTCGGAACCGCTTTGCCAGCGCCTCGCGGCGGGCCTTGTTGCCGATGTGCCGCTGCCACTCGGGCGGGTCGGATGCCTGGCCGGTCATCACGACTTTCAGCGCCCCGCGGGTGTCGTCGTCATCGCCCCACGCGGGGCGGAGGCGCACCAGCTCGCGGTAGAGGTCGATGCAGATCCGCCGGCTCATGCAGACCACCATCGCCTTGCCGTCCATCGCGTCCGTACGGCTCTCGAAGTGCTCCACGATGTCGCGGGCGATGAGCGCGACGCGCTGCTCGGCGCCAACGACCGCTTCGAGTTGCGCCCACTTCGTCTTGAGCTTCTCGCGGCGGTCGGCCTCTTCCCCTTCGGTCACCTCCGCGAACCCGGCGTCGATCTGCGGCCGCTCGGTCTCGTCGAGGGCCAGCTCCGCGAGGCGGCTCTCGTAGTAGATCGCGACAGTCGCCTCGTCGTCGACCGCCCGCTGGATGTCGTAGACGCTGATGTGGTCGCCGAACACGGCGCGGGTGCTGGCGTCGGCCAGCTCGATGGGCGTTCCCGTGAAACCGATGAACGAGGCATTGGGCAGCGCATCTCGCATGTGGCGGGCGTAGCCGTCGATGAAGTCGTACTGGCTGCGGTGCGCCTCGTCGGCGATCACCACGATGTTGCGCCGGCTCGACAGCAGCGGATGGCGGTCGCCCTTCTCCTCGGGGAAGAACTTCTGGATCGTCGTGAACACCACGCCGCCGGACTCCACGGCGAGCTTCGCCCGCAGGTCGGCGCGGCTCTCGGCCTGGACGGGCGGCTGGCGCAGCAGGTCGGCGCAGCGTGAGAAGGTCGTGAACAGTTGGTCGTCGAGGTCGTTGCGGTCGGTCAGCACGACGACGGTGGGATTCGCCATCGCCGGCTCGCGGACGATGCGTCCCGCGTAGAACGCCATCGTCAGGCTCTTGCCCGAACCCTGGGTGTGCCAGACCACGCCGATCCGCCGGTCGCCGCAGGCGCCGCCGGGTTGGCGAGCCGACTCGGAGCGACCGTGCGCGTCGTCGTCCGCCAAGGCCTGCTGCAACGCCGCCGCCCGCAGCGTTTCCGCGACGGCGGTCTGCACGGCGTGGAACTGGTGGTACCCGGCCATCTTCTTGACCAGCAGGCCGCCGCCATCGTCCTCGAACACGATGAAGTCGCGGACGAGCGCCAGCAGCCGGCACGGTTCGCAGACGCCTTCGAGCAGCACCCGGAGCTGCGGTCGGCTCGGGTCGGCCAGCGCCTCGCCGGCGATCGTGCGCCAGCGCTTGAACCACTCCCAACCCGCGGTCAGCGTGCCGATCCGTGCCTCCAGCCCGTCCGACACCATGAGGGCCGCGTTGAAGGCGAACAGCGACGGGATCTCTGCCTTGTAGGTCTGAAGCTGCTTGAAGGCGGTGGAGATCGTGGCGTTCTCGTCGGCGGGGTTCTTCAGCTCGATGATGGCGACCGGCAGGCCGTTGACGAACAGCACGATGTCGGGCCGCCGTTCATGGCGGTTCTCGACGACGGTGAACTGGTTTACCGCGAGCCAGTCGTTGCGCTCCGGATCGTCGAAGTCGAGCACGCGGACCTGTCCGCCGCGGACCCGACCGTCTGCGTCGGGGTACTCCACGGTTACACCAGCGACGAGCATCCGCTGGAAGTCGCGGTTGCGGGCCTCCAGGGTCGCCCCGGCCGGGCGGGTGAGTCGGCGCAGGGCGTCTTCGAGTGCGTCACCGGGCAGGTCGAGGTTGAGGCCGGCGAGCGCGGACCGAAGGCGGTCGTGTAGAACAACCTCGCCGTAATCGGCGCGTTCCGCACCCGGCGTGTCGGGCGCGACGTCGGGGCCGTGCAGGACGGTCCAGCCAAGCGACGCGAGCCATTCTAGGGCGACCGCCTCGACGGTCGATTCCGACAAGGGTGCTTTGGCCACGGTCGCCGCTCCGTCAGGCTTCGTGCCTCGCGGCCGGAGCCGAGCGGTCATCGTAGGCGCTCGCCGGTTCCAGCCCCGTCACCCGCAGCTCGCCGGAGACTAGCTTCGGCAGCAGTGCGTCCCGGATTACACCAAGAGCACGTGATTCCCGCACAGAGTGTTCACGGCGATGCTCGATCTCCACCGCCAGACCGTCGAAGGCTTCGATAAGCGCCCTTGGAGGCACCAGCACGAGGGGCTTCTGCATCGCGTCCATCGGCAGCATGTTGACCGTCGTTCCGTTCGCATAGCCGCTCACCAAGTCGTGCATCCGCGGCGAGTTCAAGAGCAGTTGCAGGAACGCTGCGGACAGCCGTCCGGTGTCTCGCGGACGTAGCCGATACACGTGGTGGCTATAAATCCCACGACCTCCGTAGAGGTTGGGCACGATGGCGGCGAATCCGATGAGCAGACGTTCGTGACCTTGCTCCGTGTTCGCGACGATCACGTCTCCAGGACGAACAACATGACGCTCTGCGTGGTCGCCCGCGTAAAACTTGATGCCCTCGTACTTGTAGCCGCCGCCTTCGTGGATTGAGTTCAGGTTGTGCAGCGGCGTCCCATCAAGTCCGAGGCCGCTCCCCTTGTAGCTCACACCCTTCACCGCCTCGAAATGCTCGGCGAGAGGCCCGATGTCCCATCCTTCTGGGACATCGCCCAGCGTCGAGTCCACCAGCCGGTCGGGGAACAGGTCGGCGATCTCCTTCGGCAGCCCGGTGTCGCGGCCCTCCATCTTGGCCCGCACCGGGTCGAAATCGACGAACCAGGACCGGAACAGCGCCCGCGCCATCGCCTCCAGCGTCGCGTTCATCCGGCGGTTCAACTCAATCCTGTCGTCCAGCGTACCGAGGATGTGCGCGATGGCACTCTGCTCGTTCTTGTCTCGCGGCGCATACAACGGCGCCGCCGTCATTGTCGTGGCGCTCGCATTTGGCTGGGCCGACTTATCACCGAGGACGCCCCGGATGTACTCCGAGAACTCCTCTGATTTCAGATAGTACGCAAGGTAACGTCCGCTGAAGGTCGGCTTCGCCCGAAGTCGTACCAAATAGGACGCGAACACCGCGCGGGGCGGATCCTTGATGTACGCGCTCGCACCTGTAGACGCTCCGGTCCGCGCGAGGACGATGTCGTCGTCATGAAGTTTGTAACGCTCGCTGGTGCCATCGTCGGCGGCGACGTGTGGGACGGAGTTCCAGTCGATCTGCCCCGATACGATGTCAGTAATGCGAAGGAACCGTGGTCCACTTCGTTGGTCTGACGCCGCTGCGGTCAGTCCGTAGTCGATGGCCTCGCAGGCATCTGCGACGGTGAGGTGGACCCACCGGCTCATTGAGAGGGGTGCGTCGAGATTGAGGACCACGTGCTCCGCCTCTACGACTCTCCGAAAGGCCTCCGGCGTACTCGCCCAATCGACGATGTCCACGCGAAACGGCAGGTCAGCGTCCGTGAAGGCAGCGCGCAAGGCTGCCATGCACGCAAGAGTCAAGGGCCTCTCCGTCATCAGCGCAAGGTCGAGATCGGAGGTCTCCCGGGCGTTCCAGGCCACCCGTGACCCGAAGGCGCGCACCTCAACGGCTGGGACGAGCTCCCGCAGAATGAGCCGAACCGCTTCCAGATCCGCGGGGCGGATGTCAATCGGTGTCACGGGTTGCGCTTCTGAAGCTCTTGGAGGAGGAAACGCACGTCGCGCAGGAATTCGCCAATGACCGAGACCGTCTCCTCGGCCCGGTCCGCGTCGTAGGTGTGGGAGGTTTTGTTCCGCAGCTCCCGGTAACCGATGTAGGACAGCGCATCACGGACGATGCCGGCATCGGCCGCGTCGCGCATCTGGTCGGCGAAGTCCATCTTCCGCAAGGCCTCGGGATTGGCGGCAATCTGAGCCAGTTGCCTCTGGACCATCTTGACCGCCAACTCGTAGGTGAACTCGAACGCCTGGATGGTGGCGGCTCGGAATTGCTCTCGCAGATCGGAGTCCGTACGCGCAAGGTCGCCGTGCAGATAGTCGAAACTCTTCTGAAGCTGAGCGACGGCGTCTTCCAGGGACGAGTAGTCGAGCTTCACTTCGAGAACTCCTGGTTCCGGAACCCCAGCGCCTTCAGGTTCTCGGCGATAGCGGCGTCGAGCCGCGCCCCCTCGGCCTGCTGCGCTTGCAGCTCCCCGACCAGCCGCCGCATCTTGTCCTCGAACGGTTCGCCGTCGCCCGGCTGCGGCTCCGAGCCGACGTAGCGGCCCGGCGTCAGCACATGCCCGTGCCGGCGCGCCTCGTCGAGCGGGACGCTCTTGCAGAAGCCCGGCAGGTCCTCGTAGGCCGTCGCGCCGTCGCGCCACGCGTGGTAGGCGCCCGCGATGCGGGCGATGTCTTCGTCGGTCAGTTCGCGGTGTGTCCGGTCCACCATCCGGCCCAACTTGCGGGCGTCGATGAACAGGATCTCGCGCCGCCGCCGGCGGCGGGCGAGGAACCAGAGGCACGCCGGGATCTGCGTCGAGTAGAAGAGCTGACCCGGCAGCGCGACCATGCAGTCCACCAGATCCGCCTCGATCAGGTTCTTCCGGATCTCGCCCTCGCCCGACTGGCTCGATGACATTGACCCGTTGGCGAGCACGAAGCCGGCGACGCCGGTCGGCGCCAGGTGGTGCACCATGTGCTGCACCCACGCGAAGTTGGCGTTGCCCTTCGGCGGCACGCCGTAGCGCCAGCGCTTGTCCTCCGTCAGTCGCTCGCCGCCCCAGTCCGAGACGTTGAACGGCGGGTTGGCAAGGATGTAGTCCGCCTTCAGGTCCGGGTGGCGGTCGTCGTGGAAGCTATCACCGTAGGCGATCTGGCCCTCGATGCCCCGGATCGCAAGGTTCATCTTTGCGAGCCGCCACGTCGTGTAGTTGGACTCCTGCCCGTAGATGCTGATGTCCGCCTTGGCCTTCCCGCCGTTCCCGTTGCCGCTGGCGTGGGCGCGGACGAACTTGATCGACTGCACGAACATGCCCGACGAGCCGCAGCACGGGTCGTAGACCCGGCCGCGGTACGGCGCGAGCATCTCGACCAGCACGCTGACGACGCAGCGCGGCGTGTAGAACTCGCCGCCCTTCTTGCCCTCGGCGCTCGCGAATTGCGACAGGAAGTACTCGTAGACGCGGCCGAGCACGTCGTGGGATCGGGCGTCCTCGTCGCCGACCCGGATGTTGCTGACCAGATCGATCAACTGGCCGAGCCGCCGCTTGTCGAGCGCCGGCCGCGCGTAGTCGCGAGGGAGCACGTCCTTGAGGGCCGGGTTGTCGCGCTCGATGGCGGCCATCGCCTGATCGACGGTCAGGCCGACGGTCGGCTGCCGCGCCTGTGCCTGCAGATGCGCCCAGCGGGCCTCGGCCGGCACCCAGAACACGTTCTCGGCCAGGTACTCGTCGCGGTCGTCGGCGGCGTCCTCGCCCCACTGGGCGAGCACCGCCGCGTGGCGCTCCTCGAAGGCGTCGGAGATGTACTTCAGGAAAATGAGACCGAGGACGACGTGCTTGTACTCGGCGGCGTCCATTGAGCCGCGCAAGGCGTCGGCCATCGTCCAGAGCTCGGCCTCGTGGCCGATGGTGGCCCCGCTCTTCGAGACTGCCCCCGCGTCCTCTGCCTGCTTCGCGGACCGTTGTCGCGCCATACCCTGATCCCCGTTCGGACGAATCTGAACTCGCGAGCCAGCACGCCAGCTCCCGTCCACCCGATAGCGTACAACCAGCCGGCGGCCTCTCTCAACGGGTGCGGCCTTGCTCGCCGCCGTCGACGGGGACCGATGAGCGGCACGCTGGCCTGAGAGAAGACAGCGTATCCGGACGCTGCCGGACTCGCCAGCGGCTGGGTGGGCGTGCTCGGCCACGGGCTCCCGCCCGGCGGTCAGCGTGGCGTCGCCCCAGCGCGACCCCAGGAGGTTCGGCGGCGAGTGTGACTCCACGAGCCGGTTGGGACCACGCGAGGATCCGTTTCGTGCGGGGGCTCCAGGTGGGCCGTGTACCATGGACAGATGGTCCCGAACGCGAAGTACTGGGCGCACTACTTTCGAGAGTTCCACGTTCGCGTGATCGAGGGTTTCCGTGCTGGGGCGCTCGAAAAGGTGGCGACCGCGTTTGGCGGTATCGCCGAAGAAGCGGAGAGGGCGGCCGAGGCGGAGTTCGAGCGCCTCGGATCCATGCCCGCTGATGATTGGGTCGACATGGGTGATGTCGCGGAGTGGGCGCAGGACCATGGCATCCTGTACTACGAGACGATGTCGGGCGTCCGGCAGGGTGTGCTGAACCTGCTTGCCGTGGGTCTCCACCATCTGTTCGAGCAACAGCAGCTCATCTTCCTGCGGCGGGAACTGGCTCGCGATGAGAAGCGAGCGCTCTCGGTCGGGGAACTCGAACGGCGACTGGCACGACTGGGCGTCGACTGCCGGAGCTTCCGGTCCGCCGGCAAGCTCTACGAGCTCCGGAAGGCGGCGAACGCAATCAAGCACGGTGCCGGCCCGGCCGCGAAGGAGTTGGCAGCGCTGCGGCCCGACCTGTTCGAGGACCCGGTCCTCGCCAACCACGGACTGGCGAAGCGCGGTGTAGCGGGATCGGATCGCGTGGCCATGCTCGCAGCGTCACTCTCAGAGCCGCTCGCAGGAGAGGATCTTTACGTTTCGGAGCGCGATCTGGCCGAGTGGTGCACGGCAGTGGTCGACTACTGGAAGGAGCTTTCGACGATTCTCGACGACCAGCATCGGCGACAGGTGACCGGGTGAAAGTCGCGCGGTCTTCCGGCGTTCGCCGGCGCAGCACCCTTCCAGGATTGGAGAATTCGAGGGGAGCGACCCGGCGCGGCACCGAACCGATCTGGCCACACGGGTTGTCGTCCCGGTAGTTCAACGCGACGGCCCCACTCCATGACCGTGCTGATGCGTTGGCGCACCCGGCGAGCCGTCGCCGGCCGCTCTTGCCAGTACGGTCCGCAGCGCGTCGACCACGTCGGCGTTCGTCACTTCAGAGACGGGCAGCTTGCCGTCCCGGGGGAGGGCGAAGCGTTCCATGCTCGAGAGCCAGTCCTTGCCGTGCTTGGCGTTGCGCCAGCCCGGCCGCATCTGCCCCACGCTCCGCGCGGCTCACGCCCCATGACGCCGGCTCCGCCCACGCTCCTGGAGATTGGTCGAGACGTTGCGCGGGCCGTGGAGCTGTTGCCGTAGTAGCGCCGGCAGCGCGGGCCGGAGCAGGACTACGGCCCGAGCCGCTGACCGGTGCCTTCCTCAGCGCGAGCCGGCGCGTTTCCGACGGCGCCGAGCTTCAGGCTCGGCGTAGGCTCGCCCGCGCCGCCGTGCTCGCTCTCGATCCGGCCGTGGATCGGACCAACCCCGGGCCTCCCGCGCGACGTCGGCGGCCAGCAGCAGCTCAGCGCGAGCCGGCGCCTGCGGGCGTCGACTCTCACCGCGTTCATCCGTGTTCTCCTTTCCCTGCGGAGGTTCGTGGGGTCCCTTGCCGGCCGGGGTCTTCGCCGTTGCCCCGCACGGCCCACCAAACTGAGCGCGCGCACGGCGCGCGGAGTCTTCCCGTCCACTCGGCCGCCTGTCGCAGACTGGCGGCCGAGTGGACGGGCGGCGAAGGGTCAGGGTCCGGGCCCACGTGAATCGCTCGTACCTCTGACCCCGCCCCCCGTCGATGATGATCTCGGTCCGGCTGACGGCGGGCATCGAGGCCAAGCGTGTGCCACGGCAACTTTCCTATATTCTGTTCGAGTGACTACGGTCGCAAAGCGCCTCTTGAAGGCGCGGAAATTGCAGGGCGTCTCCCAGTTGCAGCTCGCTGTTGGCACCAACCAACAACACGCGCCCGTCGATCTCGATGGTCGAGCACGGCCGCGCCAACATGTCGATCGCCAGCCTGATGGCCGCCGGTGTCAAGGCCCTCGGTGTCTCGGTGGACTTCCTCTGCGGGCTGCCAACCGACACGACGCGGGCCCGCCAGCTCGCAACGAGCTAGCGGACAAGCCAACGCGTGTTCGCGACCACCATCACCAGCAGCGGCAGCCTGCACGTAACCGCGGCCGCGGCCCGCGACTACGTCGGCGTGTCGGAACTAGCCGGGGCCCCGGGGGCGGCGGCGTGGCCGTTGACGGGTTTCCTTATGCGAGCGAAGGCCCCAATTGTCGCCAGATGTACTGCCAGTCCGACCAGCAGCCGTACGATTCAAGCCCATGCCCACCAACCGCACCATCGTACGCCTCCTCGTTTTCGGAATCTCTGCCTTCTCACTGGGACTCCTCCTCACAGCTCTATCAGCCGCGAATATGCTCTCAGACTTGTCGGGCCAGATTGGCCCCTTTTGGGGCTGGCTCACTCGCGGAGAATCCGGTAGCGCCACGCTTCGGAACCTTGGTCTTCTCCTGCTGGCACTAATCGCATTGCCGTTTGCCATGTGGCGAACCATGGTCGCGTACCGCCAAGCGAATATCGCGGAGCGCAGACTGGGGACTGAGAGATACCAGACGGCAGTCGAGATGGTGGGGCACGACTCCCTAATCGTCCGTCTCGGCGGTATCGATGCACTTCATCATCTCGCAAAGGAGGATCCCGCCAGGTACCACCTTCCGGCCATGCGGCTCTTCTGTGCATTTCTGCGGCATACCACGACGACCGTCGAAGCCGCTGACAAGGCCGTCGTCGCTACAGACTCTGCTCAACTTGGTCCCAGATCCGATGTAGCCGCACGCCCCGACGTCGAAGCCGTGTTGCGCGCGATCGGTAGTCGAAGCAGAAGGGAAAGAGCTATAGAAGAGGGTGTCGCCTTCGAGTTCATAATCTCGAACGCAGATCTGCGAGGCGTCAGAGTTCACGAGGTGTTTAGCGTCAGATACGATGTAAGGACTCACAATCTTATTGACAGGAAACCCACGAAGCATGCAAACTTGTCGGCCATACGATTTCGCTACGTCGACTGTTCCAAGGCCAACTTGTCTTTCGTGGACATGTCTGATGCAGAGTTCTGGAGTCCCAATCTGACTGGCACGAATCTTGAGCACTCGAACCTGTCCCGAACCTCTTGGGAAGGTGGCACGCTGGTGCAAGCGCAATTGAGTAACGTTGATCTTTCAAATGCACATATCCTGGAAACCAGCCTGGCCGACGCCAACCTATCCTCAGCCAAATTGACCGACGCAACGCTTCTGGAAGTCGACATGTCGGATGCGGACTTGTCCAGCACAGACGTGTCAGGCACGCGCTTCTCCTTGATCGTGCATAAGGGCGCACTGTTCGAAAGAGACTACGCAAAGAGCGTCGGTATCGACCCGATAGAGTACCATGTCGGAGTACACGGTCTTATCCAAGCCCAGCTGGATCAAGCCCGCGCGGATCCTATGAATCCGCCACAGGTGGAGGGTATACGTGACGCACGAACAGGCGAGCCAATAGTGTGGCGAGGCCAATCTACATAGTGCGGGAGCACACGTCAGCGTGACCCTGGATCGGCGATCGAAATCGCGCCACCTGAACGGATCATCCTGTCCGGGCGCGGGCGCGCGAGATGAGATGGTCGAAGACGACGACCTCGACTTGCTGGTGGCGCCGGACACGCGCACAGGCGATGGGTGGCGGGCCGGACCGGCGCGGCGCGGCCACGGCGGAGAGGGGTCCATCGTGCACTCGCTGCCGGCGTTGACGGCGGTCCGGATGGCGGCGAGGACTTGATGTGCGGTGGGATGGCCACGCCGGACTGGACGAAGGCTCTGCCGGCGTTGCGTGCGGCGTACGACTCGGGTTCGAGGGGGCCCCCGCCGATGGTCTTGCGGATGGAGAGCGTGTCGCGGCGAAGGTCGATGTCGAGGCGGGTGTAGCGGTGGGCCTGGAAGGCAGCGGCGGTCTCGGGCCCAAGCAGGGCGCCGACGGCGCGGCGGCGCCGTGGATCGAGTCGTGGAAGTTGTCGGCGAGCATGGGGGTGGCTTCGCGCCAAGCGCTTTCGATGAACGCGGCCCGTTGCCGGGAGACCATGGCGGCGGCGGCGGCGGCGAGCGCAGCGGGGTCCTCGTCGACGGCGGTCAGGACGTCGAAGGCAATCTTCACGCGGCCGCCGACGACGGCTTCGGGGGTGCCGGCGAGCTGGTCGACGATGGTGCGGTCGTTATCCTGCAGCAGGTCGATGAGGGTGTCGCGGCCGGGCAGGAGCACGTCGACGTCGGTGCTGATGCGGTGCTTCCAGCTGGTCGCGAGGATCGTACCGCCGCCGAGGTGCGGGAGAATACGCGGGCCGAACACCTCGGATGGTGTCGCGTGAACGATGCGGCGCTCGCGGCCCACAGGCCAGCTTCGGGTTCGGGAAGCGTCACGGTCTCCATGGGCTGTCCGGGCACGGAGGCGGCGTCGCGAAGGCGTTGATCTGGCGGATCCGCAGTGGCGGCACGGCG
>JAPOYI010000122.1 GCA_026706665.1 Gammaproteobacteria bacterium
AGGCGCTGGAGGCATGCCAAAATAATGACTAGGTATTTATGCGACTGTACACTAGTGTTTCGCGAGTGTTAGTGGCGCGGGAGCCGTCGCTCCCGGGGTGGTAGAAGAAAACTCTCAGGCGGGGTGTTTCTCGGTCGCCTTCGCCTCCACCGACAGTTCGCCGTCCCGGACGGTCACCTTGACGACTCCACCGCGTTCGAGTTCTCCGAACAGGATGTCGTCGGCGAGGCGGCGCTTGATCTTCTCCTGAATGAGACGTTGCATGGGACGCGCTCCCATCTTTTCGTCATAGCCTTCCAGCGCGATCCATTCGCGGGCGGCTTCGTCCACGTCCAGTTGCACCTTCTTGCTGTCGAGCTGCGCCTGCAATTCCACCAGGAACTTGTCGACAACCGTCTTGATCACGTCCAGCGGCAGCGCATTGAACTGCATGATGGCATCCAGCCGGTTGCGGAACTCGGGCGCGAACATTCGCTTGATCACTTCCAGGGCATCGGTGGAATGATCCTGCTCGACGAATCCGATGGACGCGCGCGACGCTTCGCGCGCACCCGCATTGGTGGTCATGATGAGCACCGTGTTGCGGAAATCCGCCTGGCGGCCGTTGTTGTCGGTCAGCGTGCCGTGATCCATGACCTGCAGCAGCAGGTTGAAGACTTCGGGATGCGCCTTCTCGATCTCATCGAGCAGGATGACGCTGTGCGGGTGCTTGGTGACCGCCTCGGTCAATAACCCGCCCTGGTCGAAGCCCACGTAGCCGGGCGGCGCGCCGATCAGGCGCGAGACGGTGTGGCGCTCCATGTACTCGGACATGTCGAAGCGCAGCAGTTCGACCCCCATGATGATGGCGAGTTGCCGGCAGACCTCCGTCTTGCCGACGCCGGTGGGCCCCGCAAACAGGAAGCTGCCAATGGGTCGCTCTTCCACTTTGAGGCCGGCGCGGGACAGCTTGATCGCCGACCCGAGCATCTCGATCGCCTCGTCCTGCCCGAAAACCACCATCTTCAGCTTGTCCTCGAGGTCCCTGAGCGCCTCCTTGTCGGACACCGTGACCTGGCTGGAAGGAATGCGCGCGATCTTCGCCACGACCCGTTCCACGTCGCCGGCGCCGATGGATTTCTTGCGTTTCGCGGGCGAGAGGATGCGTTGTGCCGCGCCCGCTTCGTCGATGACGTCTATGGCCTTGTCCGGCATGAACCGGTCGGTGATGTAGCGCTCCGCCAGTTCGGCGGCGGCGCGCAGTGCGCGGTCCGTGTAGCGGAGTTCGTAGTGGTCCTCGAACCGGGCCTTGAGACCCTTGAGGATCTTGTAAGTGTCGTCAACGTCCGGCTCGACGATGTCGATCTTCTGGAACCTTCGCGACAGCGCGCGGTCCTTGTCGAATATCCCCCGGTACTCCTGGTAGGTCGTCGACCCTATGCAGCGAACGTCGCCGGAGGCCAGCAGCGGCTTCAGCATGTTCGATCCGTCCATCACGCCGCCCGACGTCGCTCCGGCACCGATGATGGTGTGGATCTCGTCGATGAAAAGGATGGCGCGCGGCTCCTTCTTGAGTTCGTTCAGGAGCATCTTGAAGCGCTTTTCGAAATCACCCCGGTACTTCGTGCCCGCAAGCAGGGCACCGAGGTCCAGCGCGTGGACGACGCTGTCCGCCACCACTTCCGGCACGTCCGAATCGACGATGCGCTTGGCCAGTCCTTCCGCGATGGCGGTCTTCCCCACCCCGGATTCGCCGACCAGCAGCGGATTGTTCTTGCGGCGGCGGCAGAGTATCTGAACGACGCGCTCCAGTTCGGTTTCCCGGCCCACCAGGGGATCGATCGCGCCGGCACGCGCGAGGTCGTTCAGGTTGGTGGTAAAGGTCTGCAACGCGCTCTGGGACTTGCCCTCGCCGGATTCGTCCGCGCCGCGCTGCTCGGCGTTCTCCTCCTCGTCAACGCCTTTCGAGATGCCGTGCGCGATGTAGTTGACCACGTCGATGCGTTCGATGTTCTGCTGCTTTAACAGGTATACGGCGGTCGATTCCTGTTCATTGAAAATGGCAACGAGCGCGTTCGCGCCGGTCATTTCCTTGCGGCCACTCGACTGCACGTGGAATACGCCGCGGCGAATGACGCGCTGGAAGCCCAAGGTCATCTGCGTGTCCTGGTTCCGGTCCCCGGCGGGAAAGAGCGGAGTCGTTTTCTCGATGTGCTCTTCGAGCGCCGATCGCAAGCCGTCGAGGTCCGCACCCACATTCTGCAGGACATCCTTCGCAACGGCGTTGTTCAGGAGCGCCAGCAGCAGGTGCTCGACGGTCAGAAACTCGTGGCGTTTCGCCTTGGCGTTCTGCAGCGCCTCGGCGATCGTCGTATTCATGTCCTTGCTGAGCAGCATGGCTAATCGGTCATTTCCACGGTGGACAAAAGAGGATACTTGTTCTGCTGGGAATACGCGTTTACCTGTTCGGATTTTGTTTCCGCCACATCGCGCGGATATATCCCCACCGTTGCGCTGCCGGTGGTATGCACTGCCATCATCAGCTGCCAGGCCTTGTCGTGGTCCATCCCGAAAAAGGTCTCCAGGACATGCACCACGAACTCCTGCGGCGTGTAGTCATCGTTCAAGAGGATGACCCTGAACATCGGCGGCCGCTTCAGTTCGGGTTTGGCGGTCTCCGTCAGGACAACGGTGTCGGAACCCGGAGTCGCGGGCGGGGCGCCGGCGCCTCCGTCGTCCGGGTCGCGGCGTTCGAGCTTCACCGGACTCGACGTTCCGGCATGATCGCCGATCGCATCCATACTCTGCGCGACCGGCTTCAGGATCGCCGCTTCGTACTCACACATCTCTCGATCAATTTTCTCCGCCCTCGATTCCATCATACTTCAAGGTCGAGAGCATGTCCCGCTGCGCACCCTGGCAAGTCCCTGGCAAGGCCGATTGGCCCGATTCAGCCAACGGCGTCGAGTCCCGTTCACCGCATGTGCCAACCGGGTGCAAACGTGCGGCGTCGGCGATATTCTGGCCACGCGCCCGGGTGGTGAAACAGGTAGACACAGGGGACTTGAGCAATTTGGGCACGCGGGACGGAAACGCCCGCCGTGAATAGGGTCAAACTCGGGGAAACCTCAGCGCTTCGGGCGGTGGCGATCCCGAGCTAAGCCGTGCCGCGGCCTTGCCCGCGGCCGGAAAGTGTAGAGACTTGACGGCCCTCGTCTACGTCGTCCCGGTGACGATAGGACGAAGAGAAAGTCCAGACCACAAACCGCCGCCTGCCTGCGCGGCGGCGCGGCGAAAGCCGTAGCTGGTAAGAAAATCCCCAGGAGGCGACTCCGTGCCGGTTCGACTCCGGCCCCGGGCACCAGACTCTCGCGTGAGCTGTCGTGGGTTGCAGGGTTCTTGGGCCCGATCGCCTTATCCGGCCCTCGGACCTTCAGCGTGTCGGATCATCTGCGCCATTGACTGGCGCAGGTCAATGCGGCTCCAACTCAAGGGCTCCGACCACATCATCTGCGGACATCAATTGTCGCGCGTCTTGCTCCAATCGCCGCACCGTCAGTTCATTGACGCCATCGGCCAAGGCCCTGGACAGCCGATCAATCAACTCGTTCGCCTTGCTCTCGGGCGAATGCCTGTATTCGGTCATGCGACATCATCGCGGAGACTGTGATTCACTTGCACCGTCCACACCCAACCCGACGTTACCCCAATCGCCGACAGGCCATCGGCGATCAATCGCGGCCCCGATATCCGTACGACTTTTTCGCACCGGCTTCGGAGACCAGCTCCGCTTCCAGGTCTGCGCGCACCGCGTCGGGATCGCGGGATTCCGGATCTCCGATGCCCCCTCCCCCCGGGGTTTCCATGACGAGGATCGCACCCACTGGCACGGTTTCCTTGCCCTTGCCCCTGAGCGTCTTGCCACCCTTGATGTAGACGCGTCCCGCGCGGCCCGGCCCGCCGCCCCTTCGCCCGCGGGCGGGATGCTGGATGCGGTCGAACATCTTCGATATCGCGAAAGGCGCTCCGCGCGCATGGGCGATCTCGATGACCTGCCCAAGTCCGCCGCGCAGCATGCCCGGCCCTCCCGAATCGGCAAGGTACTCCTTGCGCCATATCAGGATCGGTGCGGTCACTTCGTTCACCTCGGTGGGCGTGGTGCGCACGCCGGACGGAAACGCGGTGGTCGACAGTCCATCCTTGCGCGGCCGCGCCCCGGTGCCGCCATTGAATATCGGGTTGGTGACGAAATCACCGCCGCCCCAGTTGGCGCCGGTGCCCTCGTCGGCCGACGAAAGCAGCACCGGATTCCAAATGCAGGAAGCGCCTTCGGCCGGGACGGCGTCGGGCAGTATCTGCTCCAGGCAACCGAGGATCACGTCCGGCAACATCTGTCCCAGGGCATGGCGCGCGGACACGGCCGCCGGCCGGCTGGCGTTCAGGATGCAGCCGGCGGGAGCCGTCACGCGAACTGCGCGTAGCGAACCGGCGTTGTTGGGCACGTCGTTGCCCACCACGCAACGCACCCCGAAGGACGCGTACGCCCGCGTGTAATTCAGGGGCACGTTTATTCCGTACCCGGACGGGCCGGAAGTACCGTCGAAATCAACGTGAATCGACTCGTCTTCCACCGTCACCGCGCACCCGATGTGGATCGGCTCGTCGTAGCCGTCCACATCCATCGCGTGACGAAACGTGCCGTTCGGCAACGCTGCGATTTCGCTACGCATGGCATCTTCCGACGCCGTGACGATTCGTTCCCCGACGGCATCGATGGAGTCGAGTTCGAAATCCGACATCATCCTGAGCAACTGTTCGCCGCCGGTCTGGTTGCTCGCCGTCAGCGAATACAGGTCCCCTTCCGCCACCACCGGATCCCGCACATTGGCGCGAACGATGTCCATGAGCGTCTGGTTCAGTTCGCCGCCGCGAAACAGGTAGCCGATGGGAATGTTGATGCCCTCCTCGAAGACCTGGTTGGCATCCGGGCCGAACCCGCGGCCGCCGACATCGGCGATGTGGCTGGTACTGGCGAACAGGGCGACGGGCCGCTCTCCGAGGAAGATCGGCGTCACTACCGTAAAGTCGTTCAGGTGCCCCGTCGCATGCCAGGGGTCGTTGGTGAGGAGAACGTCCCCGGGGGCGAGCGTCGCCAAAGGATAGCGCGCCAGGAAGTGCCCCACGGAAGCCGCCATGGCATTGACATGACCCGGCGTCCCGGTGACCGCCTGCGCCAACATGGACCCGTCGGTTGAGAATACGCCTGCGGAAAGGTCGCCCGCCTCCCGTACGACGGTGGAGAAGGCCGTCCGCATCACGGTCTGGGCCTGCTCTTCTACGATGGCGAGCAGCCGGTTCCAGGCAAGTTGGGCTCGAATGGCGTCGAGGCCGGTCTCTGTCTTCATGCTGCCGCCCTTGTCATGAGGATATCGCCCCCGGGGGAAATGGTGGCCGTGAAGGTCGAAACCACGACAGTCGTCGTCTGTGCTTCGACAATGATCGCGGGTCCTTCCACCACGGTGCCCGGGACGAGCGTTTCGCGGGCGAACCGGGGCGCCGTTACCACGTCGTTCAGCACGGGATCGTACATCGATCCGCGCGAAGCGATCCCCGGGTCGCCGGCATCCTCGCCGGGCGCGAACCGAAATGCCGGCGCGGCGGAACTGAGGGCCAGGGTCCAGCTCAGCACTTCGACATCGAGATCCGGAATGGTGCGCCCATATAGCTGGAGGTAAGCGGACTCGAAAGCCTCCCGAAGGACTTCGGCCCGATTCGTCGCATCCGGCAGCACCACGGCGATTTCGTAGCCCTGGCCAACGTAGCGCATGTAGGCGCGGCGCGTTTCGGCGAGGGGTGCCGACGTGGCCGATCCGACCACCGCCCGGGCCTCGGCACGCATGTCCACGCTGACCTCTTCGATGAGCGAGGCATCGAATTCGGACAGGCGCATGTATCGGCTCCGCACGACTTCGTAGGACACCGGCGCCGCCAGCATGCCGATCGCCGACCCGACGCCCGCGCCGAGCGGGATCACCACGTTGTGGAGGCCGAGTTTCAGCGCGACCTGCGCCGCGTGCTGGGGAGCGGCGCCGCCGTATGCGATCAGCACGCGGTCCGCGAGCGGTTTACCCCACTCCGCGGCGTGCGAACGTGCCGCGGCGGCCATGTTCTCGTCCACGATCTCTCCGATGCCGAACGCTGCAGTGACGGTGTCCATGCGCAGTGCATTCCCCACCCTGCTGTCCACCGCAGCGGCCGCGGCCTCGATATCGAGCGCCATGGCGCCGCCGCCGAACCGACCCTCGTCAAACCGGCCCATGATGGCATCCGCATCGGTGACGGTCGGGTTTCGGCCGCCGCGCCCATAGCACGCCGGACCCGGCTCGGAACCCGCGCTATCGGGCCCGACGCGGATGCGGGCGAGATTGTCGATCGACGCGATGGAGCCTCCACCGGCGCCGATTTCCACCATCTCGATCACGGGAATGCGAACCGGCAGGCCGCTGCCCTTCTTGAACCGGTAGCTGCGGTCCACCTCGAACGACCGCGACAACTGCGGTGCGCAATCGTCGATCAGGCATATCTTCGCGGTCGTGCCTCCCATGTCGAACGACAGTACGCGATCGAGGCCCCGCTGCTCCGCCATCCTGCCCGCGAGAATCGCCCCGCCCGCCGGACCGGATTCGACCAGCCGGATCGGGAACCGGGCCGCGGTATCGACGTCCGTGAGTCCCCCGCCCGACGTCATCAACAGGAACGGGCAGCTGAATCCCCGCGCGGCCAGTTCCGCCGCAAAGCGGTTCAGGTACCTGGACATGAGCGGCTTCACGTAGGCGTTGGCGCAGGCGGTGGACAACCGCTCGAACTCGCGTATCTCCGGACACACTTCCGAGGCGAGGGTCACGGACAGGTCGGGTAACCGCTCCTTGAGTATCCCGGCGATGCGCCGCTCGTGGACAGGATTCGCGTAGGCATGCAGCAGTCCCACTGCGACGCTGGTCACGCCGTGTTCCGACAACGCCGGCACGAGCGCTTCCACGGAAGACTCGTCGAGCGGCACCAGGACCTCTCCCTGGGCGTTCATGCGTTCCCTCACGACGAAACGCAGCCTGCGCGGCGTCAGCGGCTGCGGCCGGTCTATGTCGATGTCGTACTGTTCGAAGCGGTTCTCGTACGCCATCTCTACCGCGTCGCGATGGCCGTCGGTGGTGATCAGCGCCGTGACCGCTCCGATGCGCTGAATCAGGGCATTCGTGGCCAGCGTGGTGCCGTGCAGAAGGATCTCGGCATCGGCGGGCGACCGCTTTCCCAACGACATCACCCGTTCCAGTCCCGCCATCACCGCCTGCACGGGGTCCGCATAGGTCGTGAGCACTTTGGCCGTGTAGTGGCGTCCCCCGCTTTCCATGACCACGTCGGTGAAAGTGCCCCCCACGTCCACCGCGATCCGGCAACTCGACCCGTCCCGCCGCATCGTTCAGGCCATTTCAAAGTAGAGATGGTGGTGATGCGCGCATCCTGGATTGAACGGCGCCGCACATCGGGGGCAATGGCTACCGGAATCGAGATATTCCGCGATCCTGAGGTGCGCCCCGCAGAACCCGCAAAGGACAGCCTCCTCATCCCGGCAATCCACGGGCCAGACCTGCGCCGGATGGTCGGCAAACGCTTCGTGACAGTCAAAACACGCCACCCAGCGCCCGCAGCATTTCATCCGCAGCGCAACGATGTCGTTCGGTCCCCGCCAATGCGCGCAGCGTCCACTTGCATCGACATCGATGCCGTACACCGGTACTCCGTGAAGAAGCCTTGGCCCGGTCACGCGATGGCCAACGGAGACCGCGCGGTTCTTGCCTGCGGGAACGGCTAGTTGTCGAATACGATGACGTTCCGCGCCACTTCGCCGGTTTCCAGGGCCAGCAGGGCGTCCGTCACGTCCTCGAGCCTGATGCGGCCGGACACCATGTCGTCGAGGTGGAGTTTCCCCTGCAGGTAGAAGTCCACGAACCGCGGCATGTCCACGCGGAACCGGTTGGAACCCATCGAGGAACCCTGGATCTTCTTCTCGCGCAGGAAATCCGGTCCGTGAATCTCCACCATGTCGCCAGGGGGGATCATCCCGATCACGGTCGCGGTGCCGCCCGGCCGGAGCATCCTGAACGCCTGCTGCGCGGTCACCTTGTTGCCGATGGCCTCGAAGGAGTAGTGGACACCGCCGCCGGTCAGGTCGCGCATCTGCTCGACAACATCGCCTCCAGTTGCGTCCACGCCGTCCGTTGCTCCGAACTTTCGCGCCAGCTCGAGTTTCGAAGCCACGGTATCGACGGCGACGATCCGCGCGGCGCCGGCGATCGCTGCGCCGTTGATGCACGACAGGCCGACCCCACCGCACCCGATGACGGCGACGGTCGAACCGGGTTCGACGCCGGCGGTATGAATCACTGCCCCGACTCCGGTCGTGACGCCGCACCCGATCAGCGCCGCGCGATCCAGGGGCATGTCCTCGCGGATCTTTGCGACGGCATGCTCGTGCACGAGCATGTTCTCCGCAAATGACGAGAGATTCGCGAACTGGACGATGCCGTCTCCGTTCTGCGACAACCTCGGCGGTTGGCCGGAACCCCGCTGCAAGTCCGGCGACTGGCAAAGGGACAGGTGGCCGGTGAGACAGTACTCGCAATGGCCGCAGAACACCGACAGACAGGTGATGACGTGGTCTCCGGGCTTGACGTAAGTCACGTTGGAACCGACCGTCTCGACGACTCCCGCCGATTCATGGCCGAGAACCATCGGACGATGCGCGGGGTAAGTGCCGTTGTAGAAGTGCATGTCGGAGTGGCACACGCCGGCAGCGGCCGTACGCAGCAGGACCTCGTTTGGCCCGGGGTTGTCGACGGTGACTTCCTCGACCTCCATGGGTGTGTTGATTTCCCGAAATACCGCAGCTTTCATGGCACCTCCTTCAAGGGCTTTGCCCCGCGAAATGTCTGGGCGTCTTTGCCCGCAGTGTGCCTAGTCGCGCGATAGATTGCCAGACGCGAGCATCACCGCCGCGTCGAGCGCCGCGACCGCTCCGGAGGCATCGGCCACGCCGCTTCCCGCGATGTCGAAAGCCGTGCCGTGATCGACGGATGTGCGCACGAAGGGAATGCCAAGGGTCGCCGTCACGCTCTGGTGAAAGTCGTGCACCTTGATGGCGATGTGTCCCTGGTCGTGGTAGAGCGCCAGCACCACGTCGAACTCCCCTTCGATGGCGCGATTGAAGATGGAATCCGCCGGCAGGGGGCCTACCGCGTCGATGCCCGCGCCCACCGCATCCGCCACCGCGGGTTGAATCTCGTCGATCTCCTCACGGCCGAGCAGACCGCCCTCCCCGCCATGGGGATTCAGTGCCGCAACCGCAAGCCTTGGGGCCTTGAGACCCCAGTTCGAGAGCGTCTCGTGCGCGAGCTTGAGCTTTGCGAGAACGTTGGCGCGGTTCACGTAGCGCGCCGCCTCGATCAGGGACTTGTGGGTCGACAAGTGGACGACTTTCAGCCCCGGCGTCATGAGCATCGTTGCGGTGTACTCCGCGTTCGCCACCCGCGCGAGGATTTCCTGGTGCCCTATGTCATCGACGTAGCCCGCCAGGTGGATCGCCTCCTTGTGAATCGGGCACGTCATCATTGCCGCGATCCGGCCGCGCAGCGCGTCCCGCGCGGCGGTCTCCACCGCCCTGACCGCCACCTCGCCGCACACGGCTGAGATTCGGCCCATCTCGAAGGCGTCGGGCTGTTCGGTTCCCAGTTCGATCAGCGGCCAGGTATTGGCATCCCAGTCGATTTCATCGACGTTGCCATAACGCGCGTATTGCACGGTTTCGCCCGCGAACCGCGCGCCGAGATCGAGGGACCAGCCGACCCCATAGAAAACAAGCCGCGCCAGGCTGCGGTCAACGGAACCGAGAGACTTCACCAGCACTTCCGGCCCGATGCCCGCCGGGTCCCCGAGCGTGACGCCAACGACCGGAACGTCAGGCATCGCCCACGCCCGGGGCGTCCACAAGAAGTTCCGTGCCGTCTACCCGCAGCCCGAAGCCTTCCAGGCCGACGTACTCGATCTGGCGCCCGGCAAGAATGCGAATGCTGGTCAGGCCCAGGTTTTTCAGGATCTGGGCGCCGACGCCGATTTCGAGCCATTCCGCCTTGCGCTCGCTCTCCCGGGTCACGCTGGCGGCGTCATCCAGGCTTCCGTGCGGTACCCCGACAAAGCCTGTCCGCAGGTAGATCAACACGCCCCCGCCAAGGTCGTCCATACGCCGTAGCGAAAGGTCCAGCAGCCTCGACTCGTGGTTCGACTGCGGGCCGAATATGTCTTCCACCAACCGCTCCCGGTGTATGCGCACCGGGACACTGGAGCCCGGGTCCAGGTGTCCGAACACGAGCGCCAGGTGCTCGGCATCCTCGAATTTCGTCCGGTAGGCATACGCCCGCGCCCAGCCGATGGGGGTCTGTACGCGAAACTCGTGCGTGCGCTCCACCAGGACCTCCCGCCGCTGGCGGAAAGCGATCAGATCGGCGATCGAGATGATCTTCAGGCCGTGTTCGCGTGCGAATTTCATCAGTTCCGACAGGCGCTTGACGGAGCCATCGTCATTCACGATCTCTGCCAGCAGTCCGACGGGCGGGCATCCGGCCGCCGTCGCCAGGTCGATGGCCGCCTCCGTGTGACCGGAACGAACCAGAACGCCCCCGACGCGGCCGACCAGGGGAAATATGTGGCCAGGACGCACGAAGTCGTCGGCGCCCGCATTGCTGTTCGCGAGAGCGAGTGCGGAATTCGCGCGCTCCTCCGCCGAGATTCCCGTCGACAGGCCGTGCCTGTAGTCCACGCTGACGGTGAACGCGGTGGCGAGAGGGGCATCGTTGCGCGCAACCATCGGTTCGAGATGCAGGCGTTTCGCGTCATCGACCGTCAGCGGCGCACACAGGATTCCGCTCGTATGGCGAATCATGAACGCGACCTGCTCGGGCGTCGCCCTGGATGCCGCCATGATGAGGTCGCCCTCGTTCTCGCGATCGTCGTCGTCCACCACGACGACGAGTTCGCCCGCTCCCACGGCGGCGATGGCGTCATCCACGCTGTCGAATCTTGTTGGCCCGTCGGTCATGGCCGGATGGATTTGCTTTGACGGCCTCAGGGTATCACTCTTGATGGCCCGGGTCTGAAGGGCGAACTACTCTCGATGGATTTAACAAGCGTGACGCTTGACCGCAGATTTGCGGTCGGAGCCGTCAGTCCGTTCATCTACGGCGGATTCCTTGAACACATGGGTCGCTCGATCTACCAGGGGGTCTACGACCCGGAGTCCGCGCATGCCGACGAAGACGGGTTTCGGACCGATGTCCTCGGGGCCTTGAGCGAGCTGGCCATGACCATCGTGCGCTATCCGGGCGGCAATTTCGCGTCCGGCTATCGCTGGCGCGACGGGATCGGCGCCAGGGAGTCCAGGCCGACCGTGCGCGAACTCGCCTGGCAGAGCATCGAAACCAACGAGTTCGGCACCGACGAGTTCATCCGGCTGTGCCGGAAGCTGGACTGGACCCCGATGCTCACCGTCAATCTCGGCACCGGTTCCCCGGAGGAAGCCCGCGACTGGGTCGAGTATTGCAACGCTCCCACCGGGACGCTGTTCGCCGACATGCGGGCGGCGGGCGGCTCCGAAGCGCCGCACGCGGTACCCATCTGGTGCCTCGGCAACGAGATGGACGGGCCCTGGCAACTGGGCCATGCGCCCGCCGGCGAATACGCGCTGCGGGCCAGACAGGCCGCCCGGATGATGAAGGCCTGCGACCGGAGCATCGAGACGGTTGCGTGCGGTTCCTCCGGCCCGCGCATGCCGACCTGGCTCGAGTGGGACCGGACTGTGCTGGAGAGTATGCGTGGCGCCGCCGACCACGTCAGCCTGCACCGCTATGTCGGAAACCCCGACGGAGACAGTCCGGGCTACCTCGCCATCGGGCACGGCATCGACCGGCAGATCGAGGCCGTGAACGCGTGCTGCCAATACGTCCAGGCGAGGGCCGGGAGTCGCCGCCGGGCGTTTCTCTGTTTTGACGAATGGAATGTGTGGTACCGCGCCCGAGGGGCCGGCGACACCGATGGCGGCGGCAAGTTCGCGCCCCGCCTCATTGAAGAACGCTACAACCTCGAAGACGCCCTCGCGGTGGGCGCGTTCCTGATGAGCTTCATCCGCCATGCGGACTGCGTGAAGATCGCGAACCTCGCACAACTGGTGAATGTCATTGGACCGCTGCTTACCGATGGCGATGAACTGCTCAAGCAGTCGATCTTCTACGCTTTCAAGCTGTTTTCGGACCGCAAGGGAGGGACTGCCCTCTCCGCGTACATCGACGGACCGCTCTACGAGACCGAGTACGGCGCGGTCCCGTACCTCGACGCTGCAGCCACAATTGGCGATAACTCATTGAATTTATTTGCGATGAACCGCCACCTCTCCGAACCATTGCCGCTGGTGGTCGAGTTCGGCACAGGCGAGATCGCACGAGTCGAATCGAGCGAGATGGTGCACGCGTCCTCCCTCGATGCGGAGAACACCTTCGAAGCTCCGAATACCGTGGTTTCGAAACCGTTCGAAGGCTGGTCCACCAGGGACCAGGTGGTCGTCGAACTGCCGCCGCATTCCCTGGTCGCGACGACGTTTCAACTCGCGTGAGGCTCCGCGCTTGGCGCTTCCAAGTACCAATCCATTTCAAATTGGTACTTCATTGGTAGTTCGTGGTCGCGCTTTCGTCACAACGCGTCCGGTTCCACCAACCGTTCCAACCTCACCTCAAGTTCGCCGGTGTCCGTGAACACGAACGCCCGACCGCGCTTGATGAAATCGACCAGACCCAGGTCAGCCAACTTGAGGAGATCCGTTCGCGCGGTCTGGTAGGTGACGTCATGAGACCTGCGATGGCTCTCGATCGTACATGCCCCGTCGGGATGTCTGAAAAGGTAGGCCAATAGAGCCCGCTGGCGATAGTTCAACATCGACGCGAGCGTTGATCCTTCAAGCAGCCGCTGGATGTCGCTCATTTCCCGGGCTTTGCGTGCGAGGTAGTCATGCAGTTGGCGTATCGAGCGCAGGATGACCCGCAGGTTGTAATCGAAAAAGTAGGTGACGTCGTTGTCATCAATCTCCGAAAAGACATAGGCGCGCACGTACTGCGCGGGTGCCCTGCGCAGGATCGACGAGATCGAGAGAAACTCCGTCATCCAATATCCCGATCTGGCCATCGCCCAATAGAAGAGCGCGCGTGCGATGCGACCGTTGCCGTCGACGAACGGGTGCTCGTAGCCGATCATGAAGTGCAGCAGCACAGCGCGCAGAACAGGATGGATGAAGGGTTCTTCATCCCCCGCGTTGGCGAACGCGAAAAGCCGGTCAAGCCGGGCGTCGAGCGCATGCGCATCCGGTGGCTCGTGCACGACGGTGCCATCCCGCTGATCGACGACTGTCACATGTTCTGAAGGACGTCGGATTCTTCCTACCTCATCCGGTGCCAACGTGTCTTCGGTCAGGATGCGATGGAGTTCCAGGAGCAGGGGCAGAGATAGACCCGCTTCGGTGTGATTGCGGAGAAACTCCATCCCGATGTAGTTGTTGACGATCATCTGCTCGCTTTTGTCGCGAGGCGAGCGC
This sequence comes from Gammaproteobacteria bacterium, assembly GCA_026706665.1. Lineage (GTDB taxonomy): Bacteria > Pseudomonadota > Gammaproteobacteria > Pseudomonadales > Azotimanducaceae > VXNE01. The sequence continues at coordinate 13,667 of JAPOYI010000122.1, forward strand.
CCTGATCGCAACATTTCTTTCGCGACTCGGCGGGTCGTGGCCGCACCTTCCAATTGGCTCGAGGTGATGGCTTCCTCGATCAACGAATTCACGAGATAGCGATCCCGAGAATCGACGTTCACAAGGTCGGCCGGCAGTTCGATGCGGCCGCCTGCATCCCGGTCGACCCGGTGGAGCATGCGATTCAAATACGCGGAGTCCGTGAACGCGAAGGGCTGTCCGTTCTTGTCCGCCAACGGGAGCTCATGTCGGGCCGACAACCTCGCGAGCTTCGTGGCAAGCCACCAGTCCTCGCTGGAAAGCCCTTCAGGTGGCTTGCGGTATCTCAGGTTCGACCAATGAAGGTACTTGTCGTTTGGTTGGCTTGGCGCTCCCGAGGACATGATCCGTCCGATGTCTCGCGGAGAGCGGAGAAGTTCCTCCAGGGGCGGAGGTACGGCGGGCATTCGCATCCTGACATGGGCCGACGACAGTATGTGCCCAAATTTAAATCAAGTACTAATCTATTTCAAATTAGTACTTGATTAGTAGTTCGTGGGGGAAACCCCGCGACGCATCAGATGGCGCCCTGTTCCTTCAGGGCCCGCACGTCCTGTTCGGTGCGGCCGAGAAACTCGCCATAGACGGCCGCGTTGTCCTGGCCCAGTTTGCGCGGGAATTGGGGTGTCGGGGGTTCGACATCCCGGATTCTGAGCGCCGTCGTGGGTACGACAACATCGCCGAACACCGGATGCCGGGCCCTGTGCAGGGCGCCGCGCGCGTGCAGGTGCGGGTCGTTCACGACGTCGTCCAGGGACTGCACGGGCGCGCACGGCACGCCGCCTGCCTGGCAGAGCCGGAATACCTCGTCCTTCGTCAGGCTCGACGTCCATGCTTCGACGGCGGCATCCGTTTCTTCCATGTGCTCGGCGCGGGTCTGTTTGTCGGCGAACCGGGGGTCGTTCACCATCTCCGGGCGGCCCATCAGGTCGGTGAGCTTGCGCCAGTGCCCATCCCGCACGCAGATGATCGCGACATATCCGTCGGAGCACGGATAGAGGTTGTAGGGCGCGACGCCGAGGGCCTGGTGTCGATTGCCGGTGCGCGGCGGGTTGGTGCCGCCGAATCTGTAGTAGGCACCCAATGCAGAGGCCAAAGTTGGCAGGACGGAATCCTGCATCGCCACGTCGATGACTGCACCTTTCCCGGTCTGCTCCCGGCGATACAGGGCGGACACGATGGTGGCGTAAAGATGGATCCCGCCGAGCATGTCGCACAGGGCCGGGCCCGACTTGAGCGGCGGCTCGCCATCGTTGCCGGTGATGCTGACGACGCCGCTCATGGCCTGCACGGTGATGTCCATGGCCAGGTAGTCCCGATGCGGGCCGCTGCTCCCGTATCCCGTGGAAGCGGCATAGACCAGCCGCGGGTTCGCTTTCAGCAGCGCTTCCGCGCCGACGCCGAACTTGTCCATGGTGCCCGGACGGAAGTTCTCGAGCAGCACGTCCGCGCGCTTCGCCAGGCCGACCACCAGTTCACGCCCCGCTTCCGATTTCAGGTTGATGGTGATGGTCTCCTTCAACCCGTTCAGCATCGTGAAAGGGAAACTCTCCGAACCCGTTGCGCCCCGCAGGCCCTCCCCCAGTGGCGATTCGACCTTGATCACCCGGGCGCCCGACATCGCCAGCAGGTAGCCCGCGTAGGGACCGTTGTAAATTTGACCGAAGTCGAGGACCGTCACACCGGCAAGCGGCTGTTCACCCACGTGTTGCTCCCTATTGAGTACGCCCGCAAAAGTATGCCATGAAGCGGCGAGCCGGCTCCGGAAGGCGCCCTGACCCGCGTATAATCGCGCCTTCGCGCACCCGTAGCTCAACTGGATAGAGCACCAGGCTTCGAACCTGGGGGTTCGGGGTTCGAGTCCCTGCGGGCG
>JAPOYI010000109.1 GCA_026706665.1 Gammaproteobacteria bacterium
AGAAGGTCAGACGGTCGTCGCGAAATTCCGCCAGGGCCAGGGCACCAACATCGCGCGCATTGGATTTGTTCGGTACCCAGCCGGCGACAACGAAATCTCCGGTCCGAACGCCCCGCACCTTGATCCAGTCGTGGGATCTCCCACTCCTGTAGGGGCTGTCGGCACGTTTGCCCACCACCCCCTCGATGCCAAGCGTGCGCATCGAGCGATAGGCGTTGACCCCGAACCGGTCAATGTGGTCCGAGTACCGGATCGGGCCAGCCGACGGCAGCATCGCCCGAAGCAATGCCTTGCGTTTGAGCAAACCCACGTCGCGGAGGTCTCGTTCGAGCGCCTGCGGCAGGTCGAAGGCGTAGTGCACGGCGGGGAGATCCAGGGCAGGGGTGGCGGATATGCCGGACGCGCTGCGTCCCCGGCGCTGCAGGAGCGAGAAACTCGGCACGCCACGCTCATCGAGCACAACCGCCTCACCATCGATGACGAACTGCGCGTAAGGCAGCCGTGCCGCCGCTCTTGCGATCTCGGGAAAGCTGTCGGTGAGGTCCTTCCCGTTGCGCGAACGGAGCGTCACTTCGCTGTCGGACTTCTCGATCAGCACGCGGTAACCGTCGTACTTGATCTCGAATACCCAGCCTTCCCGATCAAAGGCTTCGCCGGGTTGTGCGAGCATCGGGTCGACCTGGAAGATGCCGGGTTTTGGAGGGCGCGGATCGATGCGGCCCAGCCGGCGCGCAAGCCGACTCGAGAGTCTTCCCGGGTCCGGCATGTCCTCGAGTGTCAGGCCGGAGTACACGGAATCGTCGTGGGGCATCGCCGCCCCCGCCCATTGGTCCCGCTCCTTGATCAGCAGCCACTCCTTGCCCGCGCCCTTTCCGTCCGCTGCGCCCCTGCCCTTCATGCGTACGAGTGTCCATCGGCCGCGGAGTTTGTGGCCCCGCAGTTCGAAGAGCAGCTTGCCTTCCTCGAAGCCTTCCGCGAAAGGTGTCAGCTCCACGTAGTCGCCGCAGTCCCAGACGATGACGTAGCCGGCACCGTAGTTGCCTTCGGGTATTTGGCCCTCGAAGTCCGCATAGTCGAGGGGGTGGTCCTCGACCAGCGCCGCAAACCGCTTGTCTTCGGGATCGGTGGATGGGCCCTTCGGCACGGCCCAGGAGCGCAGGACCCCGTCCACCTCGAGCCGGAAGTCCCAGTGCAGCCGGGTGGCAGCATGCTGCTGAATGACAAACGACCGGCGCGCACCCGTGGCAGGCGCACGCGTCACGCGCTCGGCAAAGGGCTCGGGTGTCGATCCGGCCGTGCGTTTACGCCGGTAACTGGCGAGATTGTCCCGTGTTGAGGGCATATGAGAGCTGCGCTATAGTCTCCAAAACATTGTGGAGTGCGTCAGATGGTCGCGCGTCCCATTGGTTCTGCCACCATTTCCTTCGGTCTGGTTTCCATCCCCGTCAAACTCTATTCGACGGTGGACAGCACCAGGACAATCCGTTTCAACTACCTGAGCGACGATGGCGAACAGGTGTCGAGAGTCAGGCAGCAGTATATCCGTGCGACTGACGGGGAGGTAGTTCAGCGCAGCGAACTGATCCAGGGCTACGAGTTCACCAAGGGTCAGTACGTGACGTTTACCGCCGAAGAACTGAAGGCGCTCCACGTGGAGGCGACGAATGCGATCGAGATTGCCGAGTTCATCCCGCTGTCCGACGTGGAGCGCATCTACATCGATCACGTCTACTACCTCGGACCGGATACCGGCGCCGCGCGCTCCTATCACCTCCTGAGGCAGGCATTGCAGACGACAGGCCGTGCCGCGCTGGCGAATTTCGCGAAGCGGGGCCGCAGCCATCTCGTGCTGGTGCGCCCCATGGGCGACGGACTTGTGCTGGAGCAGCTCAAGTACCAGGACGAGTTACGCACGTTCGAGGACGTTCCGCTTGACTCGGTGGAGGTCGCCGAGGGAGAACTGGACCTTGCCATTCAGATCATTGAGCAGCGCACGAACGAGGCTTTCGAGCCGGACAGGTTCGAAGATGCCGTCCGCGCTCACATGCTGGACCTGATCCAGCGCAAGGTCGAGGGCAAGGAAGTCTCGGTTGCGCCGGAAGAACGCCCCGAAACGAAGATCATCGACCTGATGGAGGCGCTGAAGGCATCGGTCAGCGCCGACGGCGATGCCAAGCCCGCGAAGCGCGCCGCGCGTCGAACGAGCGCCGCTGCGGACGGGGCGGGTCGCGAAACGAAGACGAGGCGTCGCCCGAAAACAGCGAAAGCATAGGCACCTGGGCAACAGCCGTACCGGATGGCAGCAGTGGACAATAACGGGTCGGCGGCCGGATATACCACGGGAGAGGTCGTGGGCTTGATCGGCCTCACCCACGGCCAGGTGCGGCAGTACGTCAAGCGCGGCATCGTCGAACCAAGGCGGGGCGGCCGGCGCGAGTACCGGTTCTCCTTTCAGGACGTCGTGCTGTTGCGCACGGCCAAGGGGCTGCTCGACGACAAGGTCCCGGCCCGCAAGGCGATCTCGGCGCTCACCAAGCTCAAGGGCCGGTTGCCGAAGGCGACTCCGCTCGCATCCCTGCGCATATTCGCGGACGGCAAGGACGTGGTGGTGCGCGCCGAAAAAGAACTGTGGGATGCGGAGTCCGGGCAGGGCCACCTGGATTTCGGCACACCGGCTGCGGTGGACGTATCGGGCGAAGTGGCGCGCATTGCCGATCGGGAACCGGGTGATCTTGCGGACCTCGAGGAGTTGGGCAGCCACGAGTGGTACAACCTGGGGCTGGACTACGAAGACTCCGATGTCCAGAAGGCGAAGGAAGCCTACGCCCGCGCCATAGCCCTCAGTCCGGACAATGCGGATGCGCATGTCAACCTGGGCAGGCTGTTTCAGTTGGACGGCGATCTCAAGCGGGCGAGGCGCCACTATCGCCTGGCACTCGATGCCTCCCCCGGGCACGAGCTTGCGATCTACAACACGGGTACCGTGTTTGATGAGCTGGAAGAACTGTCAACGGCGGCCAGGTACTACCACCGCGCGCCCGCCGTGCCCGATGCCCACTACAACCTCGCGCGGATCTTCGAATTGCGGGGTGACGAGGTTTCCTCCCTGCGCCACCTGCGAATCTACCGCCAACTCCTCGAAGAAAAGACCTGACGCGGTCAGACGTCGGAACACCGACGATTGCAGCGGAACGGGCCGCTCAGAAGTATCCTTCGCGCGCGTACCTCGTCCACGGTTCCCTCTCGCCGACACCGTAGCCTCGCAGCAATCCCTGCTTCAGCCACTCGCGAAAGTCGGGGTGGGCGTCGAGTGCGGTGACCCGGTCGAGGGCGTCCAGCCATGGGTTCGGATCGAATTCAACCTGGCGGTGGTGAAATACCCCGTCTTCGAAGACGCCGTAGCAGGCCAGCAGGTTGCCGCAGCGATTCTGTCCAACGCTGCCGGGATTGATGAATTCCCGTCCCTCTAGTGTGCGCCTGAACTGGACGTGTGAATGACCGAATAGCACGTACGGGCAGTCACTGCCGTCCGCCAATTGAACCAGAGCTTCGTCCGGCGAATCCGGCAGGGCGCGACGGAGCGCTCCCGGGAGGTTCCCGTGCCGCAGGCACATCCTGATTCCGTTCACCTCGTAATCCCCGCCCGGCCGCAGGTTGCGCAGGTATTCGAAGCCGGCGGGATCGAAGACATCGAAGGTCCATTCGTACAATGCTCGCCAGTGTCCTGGCAAGGCGGTGACCCGTTCCGGTTTCAACATCTCCGCGTCGTGGTTGCCCATGATGGCGATACCGGGCAGTCCCTGCAGCAGCGCCATGGTTTCGTTGGGCTGCGGACCCGGAAGGATGGAGTCACCCAGGAAGACCGTCGTGTCCATGTCGCGCTCCTGGTCGAGAACGGCGGACAGCGCTTCGGCGTTCCCATGGACGTCGGAGATGACCAGTATTTTCATGCGCGTCGCCTGGCGACACATGCGGAACGCATTGGATCGCTTGCACTTCGTTTGGACGTATTAGACTTCGCATTGTAGGGGATTCGGGAGCGACTTGGAGTCCCGCGTCAACCGCTTCCGTTTCGCCTTGTTTCGGGAGCAACGAAGGTGAATTCCATGAACCAGACGATCAGGAGAATCTCGCGCCCCGGAAGGGCGATGGTGCCGGATGTCGGCGGATTCCTCATCGTGACATTGTGTCTGACGTTGCCCGTGCCGCAGTCGGCCTTCGCACAGGAGAGCGGGCCCGCGATCGAGGAGATCGTCGTTACCGGTTCGCGGATTCCGCGCGCCGACCTGGACGGCGTGGCGCCGGTGGCGACGTATTCGTCGGAAGATATCGACCGTTCCGGCGCGACGTCGATCGGCCAGTTGTTGCGGGAGATACCTTCCGTCGCCGGGGGCGCGCAGACGACGCAAGTCAACAACGGCGGCGGCGGGGTCATGCAGATTTCGCTGCGCGGCATAGGCGCGGTGCGCACCCTTGTCCTCCTCAACGGCCGGCGGATCGTGGCCAGTGTGGACGAGGGCGCGAACGGCCTGGCGGTCGATCTCAACACGATCCCCACGTCTGTCATCGAGAGGGTCGAGGTCCTGAAGGACGGCGCGTCGGCGGTCTATGGCTCGGATGCCGTGGCAGGCGTTGTCAACATCATCACCAGGAAGCAGTTCGAAGGGTTCGAGTTGAGCGCGTACGCCGGGGACTCGACGAGAGGCGGCGGCGCCCGGCAACAGGTCGACCTGACTGTCGGAGGTCCCGGGAACTCCGTCTTCATAGCCTCCTTTACCGACGAAGAGGAAATCGAGGTCACCGGTCGCGAGTGGGCTCAGACGCCGCTCTTCTATGCCGCCGGCGAGATTATTTTTCTGGGCAGCTCGGCTCCGCCATGGGGCCGTTACCGCAACTTTGCCGAAGAAGCGGCGGGCCGCGACTGCAACGGAGACGGCGCACTCGACGGAAACTGCGACGTGACGCTCGGACCGGAGTACGGAGACTTCCGCAGGTTCGACTATTTTGGGGGTGACTCCTATAACTACGCGCCGTCCAACTACCAGCGGCAACCGAATTCGCGGGCGTCATTTTCCTTTTTTGGCGAAAGCGAACTCGACGAACTGCCGGAGGGTCTTCTCGGAGATCTGTCCGGCTATCTCGAAGCGACGTACATAATGCGTTCGTCCGAAGCAAAGCTGGCGGAAGTTCCGCTCGCACCGCTGGCGTTCTTCGGCCATCCCGCGCCATATTCGAAAGACAATTTCTACAATCCGTTTGGTGCCGACATTCCCGACTGGCGGCGACGCATGGTCGAGGGAGGTTCACGTACTGAGCCCAACGAAGAGGACACCGCGAGGCTCCTGGTCGGTCTCCTCGGAGAGTGGTTCGAGGGCCCGCTCGCTGGCTGGTCATGGGAAGGTCACGCGTCCTATGGCGAGTCGAAACGCGCGTCCCGATTCGGGCACATTTACGATCTTGAACGTGTCGCCAACGCGGTGGGCCCAACCATCGGCGATTCACCAGGCAATTTGCGGTGCGCCAACGACACCGGGAATTGCGTGCCTTTGAGTACTTTTGGACAAGACAGCGTCACCCAGGAGATGCTCGACTACCTGACGTTCACAACCGACGAGACTTTCGGCATGGACCAGCGAATGCTGGCCGTCTCGTTGACGACGCCGGCCTTGTTCCAGGTGCCTGCGGGTGCCGTCGGTGCAGCCTTCGGACTCGAGTACCGGGACGAGTTCGCATTCGACATGCCAGACCCCAGGGTCGCTGCGTTGGGAGATGCGGCGACCGGTACGCCGCGTCAGCCCACATCGGGCGGTTATGACGTCACCGAAGCGTACCTGGAAATCGTGCTGCCGTTGCTGGCAGACCAACCCTTGGCGGAGCTTGTAGAGGTGGAGGCGGCGGTCCGGTTTTCGGACTACAGCGCCTTCGGCGCGACGACCAACCCCAAGATCGGCTTGCGATGGCGGTTGGGCGGCGATGTCGTTGCGCGTGGTAGCTTCTCTACAGCGTTCCGCGCTCCGAATGTCGGCGAACTTTTCGGCGGTGCAGGATCCTCTTTCCCGTCGCTGTCGGATCCCTGCTCCGGGGGGCGTATGGGCGGTAACGTGTGCATGGACCCGCGCGTTCCCGACCAGGGTTTCGAGATTATAAGCACGCAGATCCGGACTCGCGTGGGCGGCAACCCGGACCTCACGCCGGAAGAGGCGGATATCTTCACCGTCGGCATGGTATGGACGCCCGAGACAGGGCTTGCGGGCTTGTCCCTCGCGCTCGATTACTACGACTACGAACTCGTCGATGCGATCGGAGGCCTGGGCGCGGACTTCATTCTCAACGCCTGCGCGATGCGGGGCGAACTGTGCGACAGGATCGAACGCTTCGCGGACGGCAACGTGCGGCAACTGGACAACCGGACCGCGAACGCGGCGGGGCTGGACTCGTCCGGCATAGACTTGGCACTCGCGTATCAGGGCCTCCCGCTGCCCGCGGGCGAGCTGGATTTTCGGCTGGACCTCACGCGCATACTCGCGCATGACGTCATTCAGCCGGACGGCACCGTGATCGAGCATGCACGGTGGTTCCGCGATGACCAGGATGGACACTTCGGCGAGTGGAAATACTCCTTGGGGTTGGCCTACATCTTCAATGACAACCTCGACATCTCCTGGGACATTCGGTTTATCGACGATGTCATGGAAGAGTACGAAGACCAGTTCACCGGGGACGTCCTGGAACGCACCTTGGAAGGCGCCGTCTACCACGACCTGCAGGCGAACTGGCGGTTCGATGCATGGCGGGGCAGGTCGATGCTGACCGTCGGCGTCGACAACGTTCTCGACGACGACCCGTCCTTCTCGCTGGACGGGTTCAACGACAATACCGACGTGCGGACCTTCGATACGGTGGGACGTTTTGTGTACGGGAGGGTACGCTTCCAGATGTAGCCCGCGCGGAGGCGGGGCATCGATGCGAATCGTCCATGGAGGATCAGGAACCCGGGCAGGCCGAACTTCCATCCATGGGCGATGTCCTCGCTGCGGCGGAGCGTATCGGGGGTCACGCTATCCGCACTCCCGTGATCACGTCCTCGACCCTGGACGCCATGTTCGGGGCGAGGCTTTTCTTCAAGTGCGAGAACTTCCAGAAGGCCGGGGCGTTCAAGTTCCGAGGCGCCTGCAATGCCGTGTTCTCGCTCTCGGAAGACGATGCGCGGCGCGGTGTGGCGACGCACTCGTCGGGCAATCACGGGGCTGCGCTGGCACTTGCGGCGAGGTTGCGCGGCATTCCCTGCCGGGTGGTGATGCCCCGCAATGCGCCGGACGTCAAGAAGGCCGCGGTGTCGGGCTATGGTGCGAATATCGATTTCTGTGCGCCGACGCTCGCTGCGCGGGAGGAGATGCTCGAGGACGTTGTCGCCCGAACGAACGTTGCGGTCGTTCACCCCTACGACGACTCGCGCGTCATTGCGGGACAAGGCACCGTGGCGCTGGAACTCATCGACGACGTGCCGAATCTCGACCTGGTCCTGACCCCCATCGGTGGCGGCGGTCTCACTGCGGGCGTGGCGCTGGCGGTGAAGTCGCGTTCTCCCGGGACCGGAATGGTGGCCGTCGAACCTGAAGGAGCGGACGACGCCTGCCGGTCGTTTCGTACCGGGGAACGACTGCCTTCCGTCTCGCCGAAGACCATCGCAGACGGGCTGCTGACATCGGTCGGCGTGCGCAACTTCGCGCTGATCCAGCGTTGGGTCGACGACATAGTGACTGTCGACGACCCGGCGATAATTCGCGCAATGCGCCTCGTTTGGGAAAGGATGAAGATCCTCGTGGAACCGTCGGCCGCGGTGCCTCTGGCCGCCCTCGTCCAGAACCGGATCGACGTGCGTGGCAGGCGCGTCGGTATGGTCCTTTCCGGGGGCAATGTCGACCTGGACAGGTTGCCCTGGTAGTCGATCTTGCGCCTGGCGGAAACCCTCAACGCGAATGTCGCGATTTTCGCCGTGGCGCAGGCTGCGGCCGTCACGGGGACCGTGGCCGTGATCACCCTGGGCGGGATCGTGGGCAGCGTCATGGCGCCCGTCCCCGCGCTCACCACGCTGTCCATGTCGCTTCTTGTCGTCGGTACCGCCGTATCGACGGTATTCGCCGCCTGGACGATGTCGCGGATCGGCCGCGCGCGCGGATTCGCATTCGGCGCGGGCATGGGATGCGTCGGCGCCCTCTGCGCCTTTGTGGCAATGATCGAGCAGAGTTTCCTGTTGTTCTGCGGGGCTGCCCTGCTCATGGGCGTTGCCAATGCCTTCGCGCATCAATACCGTTTCGCGGCGGCGGAAAGCGTCCCTCCGGAATCTGCGGGGTGGGCGGTGTCCATCACCCTCCTGGGTTCGCTGGTGGGAGCCGTCCTGGGTCCAGAGTTCGCCGCGCGCGGCGAATACTGGACGGGCGGCGCGCGGTTTGCCGGAACATTCCTGGCGGTAGCCGGATGCTACGTGTTCGCCGGCCTGTTGCTGCTGCGGCTGCGCATGCCGCAGGCATCGCCTGTGGTCCCGGAGAACGTGCCAGGGGTGGCCGCAATCGTCCGGAACCGGATCTTCATCGTCGCGGTTCTCGGCGGGGCGGTGGGCTATGGCGTGATGTCTTTCATCATGACCGCCACGCCGCTTTCCATGCATGTCGTCGACGGCCACTCGCTCGTCCACACTGCGGCAGTCATCCAGGCTCACGTGCTGGCGATGTATGCCCCTTCGCTGGCGACGGGCTACCTCATCGGCAGGATCGGCAGCCGCCGCGTGATGATCGCCGGGGCGGGCGTGCTCTGCATCACGGTGATAGCGGGTTTTGCCGGCCGGGAGGTCATGCACTACGGGGCGTCGATGGTCGCCCTGGGCGTGGGCTGGAACTTCCTCTACGTCGGCGGCACCACGCTCCTCGGTAGCGCGCACCGCCCCGACGAACGGTATCGCGCCCAGGCGATCAACGACGCCACCGTGTTCGGCATCTCGGCCGCTGGCTCGCTCTCCGCGGGCGCCGTGATGCAGTTTTTCGGCTGGAACGCCGTGCTCGGCACGTCAATCCCGGCGATTGTGATTGCCATCGCGTTACTCACCCGGGTTCGACCGGAACCGGGCTTGCATCGCGCTCACCCGCAGCCGAGACCCGGTCGTTCGAGGGGCAGCACCTGACCATTGCGCATCGGCGGCAGCGCGGCGGGGAAGGAGAACGCTTCGCTGGCCGGCATCCAAGGAACCTCGATCCATCTCGATGCGGGCGACGTGAATGCCCACTGCACCGACGCGTAGAGCGACGGGCCGAGCCGGAAATTGTGCGGGCAGAGTGCGACGTTATAGAGCTCGGCCAGCGTGCTCACGCGGCGCGCGGCGGTCAGGCCGCCGATCTTCGTGATCTCGGGCTGCAGATAGGCGAGCGCGCCCGTGGCAAGCAGCCGGTCGAAGCCTTCCAGGGCATATTCGTTTTCACCGGCGGCCAGGTCGCATTCGATGGACGCGCCCACGCGGGCGATGGCGGCATGGTCCCGCATGGGCCGCACCGGCTCCTCGAACCAGGTGACCCCCAACTCGCTCAGCCGCCTGCCGACTGCGATCGCCTGCAGAGGATCGAAGTGGCCGTTGACGTCGACCATGATCTCAACGGCGTCACCGAACTCGTCGCGGAGTACGGCGGTTAGCTCCGGGTCGATCTCGTGCAGCTTGACTGCGGCGAATCCGGCTTCCATGGCGCGAGCGGTTTCGGTGACGAGGCGATCGGGTTCCCGCAAGGGCGGGAGGCTCGCGTAGCCGGGAATACCGTCGCTCACCGGTCCGCCGAGGAGGGCCATGACGCTAGTGCCCAGGTGTTTCCCCTTGAGGTCCCAGAGTGCCAGGTCCACGCCGGACAGCCCCATCAGAAAGATGCCCTGGTCCGCGTACCGATAGCCCCAGTCCCACATTTCGAGCCAGAGGCGTTCGATGGCGTCGGCTTCGCGTCCGCGAATCCTTGGCCCGAGCATGTCGTTGATCACGGCGATGATCGGCGATGCCGTCCTGCTCCGTCGCTCGGGATCGAGAATTCCCCACCAGGCTTCGCCCACGCCTTCGATGCCGTCCGAATCGCGCACCCGCACGACGACATTGACGAGCGACTCGTCGTGCAGCAACTCGGCGGTGACGTTCTCGATTCGGGCCATGGCGACTCCCGGCGCGGCGACGGAGAGATTCTGACACAGGGACGGTGAACGCGTCTGCGGGTTGATGAATACCGCCCTGGCAGCGCAGTATCAGCGCTTGCCAATCCTCTCCACGAGATACCGTGCAACGACCGATCGAGAAACCCGCGGGAACGCCGGTTGAGAACCTGGACACGCCGGCGCTCATTGTCGACCTCAACAGGTTGGACGCGAACTTCGCCGCGGTACCGGGTCCGGCACGGGCGGAAGTCTGGGTCCACGGGACGCCGGCGATCGCCCGACGCCAGTTGTCACATCCGATGGTTTTTGGCATCGCGGTGCGCAGTATCGGCGAGGCGGAAGTGTTTGCTGCGGCGGGGTTCGATGACATTCGGATACTGCGACCGTTGGTGACCGAGGTGTCGAAACGCCGCGCTGAAGCGTTGCCAGGATCGATTCACGTGGCTGGATCGGCGATGGGGCAGGGCGACCGTCTGTCCCTGTGGGGCGCCGACGCACTGGACGGCGCGGTGACTGTCTCGGCGCGCGTGACGAGCGTCCCGGAACAGGGGCGCGCAATTCACGATTGCGGGCAGAAGGCCGTGGGCCGCGACCACGGCGATCCGGGGATCGTCGGAAGTGATCGTCTGAAGGCATCGGGAGGCAGCGCGGAACACGGCATCGTGCTTTCTCCGCAGGACGAGCCGCCGTTCGCCGTCGGCGACTGGCTGCAACTGGTTCCGGCCGACATCGCCACCGTGTTTGCCTTGCACGACTTTGCGTTCGGCGTCCGGAGTGGCCGCCTTGAGATAGTCTGGCCCATCAGCGCGCGCGGAGCCTTCTGATGATCGGGATGCCCGTTGAAGCGCTTGAGACGCCCGTGCTGCTGGTCGACATGGACGCCCTGGAACACAACATCGGTGTCATCGCGGACTTCTACAGCCATAGGCACATTCGCCTGCGGCCCCATGGCAAGAACCACAAGTCGCCCGGCATACTCGCAATGCAGGTCGCGGCCGGGGGCACGGTGGGCGGTGTGTGTGCCGCGAAGGTCTCCGAGGCGGAGGTATTCGTGGATGCCGGCGCGGGCAACGTGCTGATCGCGAACCAGGTGGTGGACGCGGACAAGATCCGACGTCTCGCGTTGCTCGCGGGACGGGCCGAGACAACGGTTGCCGTCGACGACGAGACGCAGGTCGGGAAGCTGGCCGCCGGTGCCCGTTCGGCGGGCACGACCCTGGGCGTCGTGATCGAAATCGATACCGTCATGCGCCGCGCCGGCGTGCGCTGCATCGAGCATGCCGTTGTCCTGGCGCAGCTCGTCGAGGGAACGCCGGGTCTGCGGTTCCAGGGAGTCATGAGCCACCAGGTGCCAGCCGCGCGCGCACCGAGCGGGGAACAACGGTTCGCCGAAGGGGGACGGTCCATTCAACGGGTGGTGGAAGCGAAGAGGGCGATCGAGGCAGTGGGCATTCCGGTGGAAATGGTCTCGACCGGAGAGTCGTGGACTTACGACGTGGCCGCATCGTGCCCGGATGTCACCGAGATTGAGGGCGGGACCTACGCCCTCATGGAGGTCCCGTATGGCTACATGCGCGAGTTTCGACTTGCCGCGCGGGTGATGGGGCGCGTGTACGCCCGCCCGGACGCCCGCACTGCCATAGGCGATGTGCCCATCGAGGCCATAGGCGCGCCCAATGGCTTGCCGACCCTGGAAGGACTCGACGGCGTCAGGGTGACAGGTATCGACCACCACGGCGTCGTCCTGTCAGGGGAGGACGTTCTCCCCCTTGAGACTGGCGCGCACTTTTTCCTGCTCACGCACCAGCAGGACGTCACCGTGAATCGTTGGGACCGCCTGGTCGGCGTGCGCGCCGGCGTCGTTGAAGCCATATTCGAGACTCCGGCACGAGGTTGCGTGCACTAGGAGGGTGCGCCGTAGAACGGCACGTCAGTGCCGATCAAGGCGCAGCATCGTAGGTGGGCTTGGGCGGGGGTGAAAGACGGCACGCCGAAGGGCTGTCGGATTTCATGGCACTAGTGTGGCCAGGCGCTTGTCGAGTCACGGATTGTCCTTGCGACTCTCGCTCATGGAAGCGTATGATCAACTTCAACTTGAACTTCATGTGAATCGAGATGGTTTCCGTATCCATGGTCGAATTTCGACGCGACGCTGAAGGTGTTCTGCAACGCGTCGGCCGAGGTGAGCGACTGGTGTTGACTTATCGTGGCCGCCCGGTAGCCCGGCTTGAACCCTTTACGGAGCCGGCCACTTCCGTTAGCGACCCCATTTACCGCTTGGCGCAGCTTGCCGCTGACCGGGGAGAGTCGCTCACCAACAAGGAAATGGACGCCATCGTCTATGGCCGATGACACGTTCATCGACACCAGCGGATTCTATTCCTTGCTCGTCCGCCGGGATCGGATGCATGCTCGCGCCGCAGAGTTCATGGCCAATGCGGTCGGTGTCCGAGGTCGATTCGTCACGACCGACTACGTTCTCGACGAGACGGTCACGCTACTGAAGGCAAGGGGGCATGGCGATCTCGTCGGCCCGGTTTTTGAAGTGATCGACTCATCCGCCGCCATGCGCGTAGAGTGGACGACCTCCGAACGCTTCAACGAGGCAAGGACTTTCTGCCTGCGTCATCCGGACAAGGACTGGTCCTTTACCGACTGTGTCAGCTTTGTGGTCATGACATCCCTTGGTCTCGTCAAGGCGTTGACCAGTGACGGTCACTTCAGACAGGCTGGTTTCCGAGTCCTGTTGGACGGTTAGTCCAGATACGATACATACATCGGCTTGTCCGTCAGAGCGAAATCAGCATAGGCTTTCGCGACACATTCGCTCCAGGTAAGAAACCATGTCCGACTACGATACCGTCCTTTACGAAATCGACGGCAACCTCGCCACCGTTACGCTCAACCGGCCCGAGAGCCTCAACGGCATCACGGGAACGCTCAACCGGGAAGTCCACGAATGTCTGCGCGAGGTGGCGGTCGACGAGCGTGTTCGCGTTGTGATCTTCACGGGCGCCGGCCGCGCCTTCTGTCCGGGCGCGGATCTCAGGGCATCCACCAGCGGCGAACCACAGGAGCCGAACAAGAAGGAGTACTTCCACATCACGACGCTGCTCCACGAAATGCCAAAGATCACGATCGCCGCGATCAATGGCGCGTGCGCCGGTGCGGGTCTGGGCTGGGCGTGCGCCTGTGACCTGCGCTATGCGAGCGAGCGGGCGATGTTCAACTCCGCGTTTCTCGGTGTCGGGATATCCGGCGACATGGGCGGACCCTGGCTCCTGCCCCGGATCGTCGGGGCGACCAAGGCGCGGGAACTGTTCTTCATGTCGCAGAAGTTCAGTGCCGAGGACGCGGAAGGCATGGGCCTGGTCCTCAAGACCTTCCCGGACGAGACATTTCGCGACGACGTGCGGGAGATCGCCGAACGCCTGTCGAAGTCGGCACCGCTGGCTATCGGCGAGATGAAACGGAACTTCATCAACGCCGAGAACATGCCGCTGCGCGAGTACATCGAGCTCGAGACCGAGCGCCACATGCGAACGGGGTCGAGCAACGACTCCCGGGAGGCAATGCGCGCGTTCATGGAGAAGCGCGAGCCGAAGTTCGAAGGCCGCTAACGTTCCGGCTTGTGCGCTACGGCCACCGAATCCGTAGCTGCAATTCCTCGCTGGTGCGGTTGAACCACTCCACGACCTCGCGGTGATAGGGAATGCCCTCGGCCCTGCGCCGCAGGGTTTCCTCGTGCTCTATCAGGCCGGCGTAGTAGACCCGCTCGTGCCCGGGAGCGGGCTTCATCGTGCTGAGCCGCTCGAGCAGCGCGTCCATGTCGCGCTTGAACTGATTGAGGTCGGTGAAGGCGTCGATCCTGAACGCCATGACGAACTGGGAGGTGCTGCGCCGTCCGGCGAGAAAGCCCGGCCCGTTGCCGGACAGGATTCCCGACATGATGTCGGCAATGGCAGCGAAGCCGTAACCCTTGTGGCTGCCGTTCTCCCGCGTGCCTCCGAACGGCAGCATCCGGTTCTGGCCGCCCTCGGGCGCGTCGATTCGCTCCATGATGGGGCTTCCGTCGAGGTCGGCGATCCACCCCGGCTCCAGTTTCGATCCGACCCGTCTTGAGAGCGCCAGCTTGTTGGCGGCGATCTGTGTCGTGGCCACGTCGAAAACGAACGGGGGATACTCGCTGGCCGGTGCCGCCCAGGCGATGGGATGGGTGCCGAAGACCGGTTCCGTACCGTAGGTGGGAATCATGTGATCGCCGGCGGCGGACACCATGCAAACGCCGATCATGTCGCGCTCGATGGCCATGAGCGGGTAGTAGGCGAGCATGCCGACATGTCCGCAGTTGCGCACCCCGACGGCGCCGATGCCGCTCGCCTCGGCTTTTTCCATGGCCATTTCCATCGCGCGCGGACCGACCTGCAGGCCAATGCCGCGGTCTCCGTCGAGGGTGGCGCTGACGGCGGACTCGCGCACGGCATGAACATTCGGGTCGGGATTGAAGCGCCCCGCCTGGTACGACTCGATGTAGCGCCGCAACATGTTGGAGATGCCGTGGCTCTCGCAGCCGCGCAGGTCGCTGGTGATGAGCACTTCGGCGCAGAGCGCCGCGTCATCCGCGTTGAGGCCCATCCTTTCGAAGATGGCTTGCGTCCCGGCCAGCGCGGCGTCTTCGGACACCCGCACGACGTCGGCGTCCGGGACGAGGAAACGCTCAAGCATTCTCTTGCTCCGCGAGGCGTCTGGCGCGAGGCCGCTACAGTGCCGCCAGCGCTTCCCTTTGCCGCGTGAGACGCGCATCGCGGTCCCGTGCGAACCGTTCGACGCCTGCCAGGATCGAATCACGGTCCAGGTGCGCTTCCGCAATCACGTCGGGCTCCAGGCCACCGGTCAACCAGCGGTTGTGCCAGTCGGAGACCATCGAGTACTCGGCGGTCAGCGGCCCGACATCGCGCAGGGGCCACATGCGCTGGGTGCCGGTGGTGACGATCATCAGGTCGTGTCTCGCCTCCGGTGGCAGCACCGCGTCGCGATACGCCTGCGGTTGACGTTCGAACAGTTCTTCGCTGATGGCGGCGATCACCTTGACGTTGATGCCTTCGGCTTCCAGGTCGGGCAGCGCCCGCAGGAGGTTGACGGTGGAACTGGACCCTTGCGTAAGGACATGGCCATGCCTGGGCTTGCCGGGTTCGAAATCGCGCAGGACGTAGAAGCCCTTGGCGGCGGCCTTCAGGTCAGTGTCGGCGAACGTCGAGCGGTCGGCGACCGGGAAGTCCGGCCGCGCGACTTCGAGGACGATCACGCCCACCAGCGGTTCCCGGGCGGCAATCTCCGCGGCGGCGAAGTAGCCTGGGGCGACATCGTTGTAATCCCAGAAATTGAGCACGATGACCTGGCCGCGGGGGAACAGCTTCCAGACCTGGGGCGCGAATATGCCGAAGTGGGTACGTGCGTCGGCCGCCGTTTCGGGGCCCGAGTGACCGGCGAGAACATTGAGCACGCCGACCCGGAACGGGCTGTCCTGGTTCTGTTGGCTCCAGACCCGCGCTGGCAGGTACATGAAGGGCGTGAATGCGCCATAGCTGCCGCTCATCGCCCAGACACCGCTGTGCACGTTGGGATCGAGGGATGCGCTCTGGCCGACCAGCCCGATCGCGGTGGACGCGTTGCCGGCTTCCTGGATCGCCGCCTTGAAGCGCGTGCCCGCCTGGTTTGTGCGCGGGTCGTAGTGTCCGGTCAGCGTTCCCTTCTCGACGTTGATGGAGTTCGACAGATCGGCGGACACGGTGAGGAAACGGTTTTCGGTGACGTGGTTGAGCCACTTGATGACTTCGGAGATCGCCCGCCTCGTGCCGGCGACCGCACCCGGCTGCTTGAACAGTTCCACGCCGATTTCCTGGGTCTCGCCGTTCAGGTTCCCCGCCACCGTGCATGGTTCTACCGGGAGTGCATCGACGCGCAACCGGTCGTCCTGAAATGGATCCTTCCTGACGTCGAAGCGGAGCCTGGCATCATCGGTCACGCGGTCGCCGATGTCCGCCAGGCGATCAGTGAGCCATACGCCGCGGCCGTCCTTCTCCAGCACGGACATGACGATGTCGATGTTGGTCTTGAATTGGCGCAGCCGCTCGGCCTCGTCGGAAACCGCGCCGTCGCGGATGCCTTCGAAGGCAACGCCGAAACGCTGTTCGAAGGTCTCGGCCAGGGCGACGAAATAGGGTTCGTTCATCTTCATTTCGTAGGGGTGGCTGTGATAGCCGACCACCTGCGGTCCGAAACCTGGAATCTCGCCGTTTCGCGCGGCGGGCCACCAGCCCTTGGTGGTCCTGCCCACCACGATCATCGGTCGCCGATCATCGGGGTCCCACGTGTCCATGGTCTTGAGTGCGGCCACCACCTGGTCGTAGTCGTTGCCGTTCTCCAGGGTGAGGACGTTCCAGCCGTAGGCGGCCCACTGGTCGGCGATGCGATAGCCGTCGTTGGACTCGGGTACCACGCCGCCGATCAACGAGTCGTCGATGCCGGCGTTGTTGAATGAAAGGAGGATGCGCAGACGCTTGCCTACCTGCTGGGCTACGGCGGCGGTTTTGAATTCCTGCGAGTGGCCGGAAGTCATGGCGAATTCGCCCTCCAGCGCGACGATCTTCGGGGATTCCCCCGCGCCCATGAAGTCCCAGAATGCGGCCTTGCCGGCCGCGGTGGCGATCCCGATTCCCGACGGCCCGCCGTTGACGTCGTTGATGAGATCAGTGGTCTCGGAGTGACCGGCAAGGGAACGAATGCCACGCAGCCTGGCCTGGGCGAACAGGGGATCGTCGCTGAGGCCGTGGTCCGAAAGCAACCTCAGCAGAACGCCGGCGCCGCGGCGGAATCCGAGGCAGTCAATGGGCAGAATGGCGACTTCGGGATCGACGCGGAAACGTTCGTCGCCGGTGGCGTCGAAGCGGCGCGCCATGGCTTCGCCCATGATCATCCATAGCGCGTAGAGGGTTGGGATGTTGTGGCCTCCCGCAAGCAGCAGCCTGTCCCCGAACGGGTGCTTGGGCCGACGGTAGTCGTAGAGGAGACCGCCGTTTTCCGGTCCGACAAGGTGCAGGGCGATGTTGTAGGGCGTATAGGCGAGTGGACCGCCGAAGTGGCCGGTCTGCGCGTAGTTTCCGAGCAGTGTCAACGTCATGGCCGTCATGAAGCCGACGTCCTCCAGTCTTTCGCGCTCGTAGGCGGGGACCTCGACGCTAGATTCGGTGGATGCGCCGCCACAGGCGGCGCTCCCGATCAGGACCTCTGTTCGGTTGGCGACCATCTATACCCTCATGGTAAGTTGTTTGGAAACAATGGTTTAACTAGTGCAGTGTGGAGACGTTCCCGCTGTTTTGGGGCTGGCGCCCCATGGCACGTCCCCAAGGCAATCTCACGGGAAAGGCTACCGCAGGCCGCGCCCGCCGTCACCTGTTTGTCACGCCATCAGGCGCCGGGCACCCCTCACAAAAAGACAACGCCGAGCCGACAGGCGACGACCGTGGGGCACTTTCGGGTGTTTTTTCGATGTGTTGCCGTACGGGGAGGGTGGAGTTCTCAGACCGCTTCGTGCAAGGCCTTGCCGACGGGAGAGAGCGTCTCTATGAATGCCTCGGCGTATTCCCGGCAGCAGCCACAGCCGGTGCCGACGCCGAGCTTGTCGGCTATGGCGTCGAGACTTGCGTGGCCGTCCTCGACCGCGTCCCTGATCTCGGCGTCCTTGACCGCTTGGCACAGGCATACGTACATCGCGGGAGAATTCTAAATGAGAATGATTAGTAATAGCAAATGTATATGGCCATTGGTCCGTAACGATCTTTTGGCAGATCGCATCTGATAATAATTTTCATTTATATTTCAAAAAGTTATGTTTGACATGGGCTGTGAACAAAGAGATAGTGTGCGGAGCATCAAGCGACAGTCGGGCCAGCTATGAAACCGCAACATTCGGACATCATCGGACACCTGAACGGCGTGCTGAAGAACGAGTTGACGGCAATCAACCAGTATTTCCTGCATTCGAAAATGCTCACCGACTGGGGCATGGGAGAACTCGGCGAAGCCGAAAAGAAAGAGTCCATCGACGAGATGCATCACGCCGACAGGCTCATCGAGCGGATTCTCTTCCTCGAAGGACTCCCGAACCTGCAGGACCTGGGAAAGCTGCTCGTCGGTACCGATGTCGAGGAGATCCTGAGGTGCGACCTCGAGCTTGAGATGCAGGCGATGCCGATGCTGCGCGAAGCCATCGCCTTTTCGGAGTCCATATCCGACTACGTCAGCCGGGAACTCTTCGAATCCATCCTCGAGTCGGAGGAGGAGCACGTCGACTGGCTCGAGACGCAACTCGAACTTATCGGCAAGACCGGCATCCGGAATTACATCCAATCAGCCGTCTCATAGTTCTGTGTCATAACCGTAGGCAGTACCTGCCGAGCGCTTTGGAATCCCGTTCGCGCGCGGTTCATCCGCGCTTTTCGCTGTGCGGCTGAGACGGGTGTCGGCGTGATGGATTCCAGCCAGTCGGCGAGCCAGTCGGCGAGCCAGTTGCCGAAGGGTCTTGCCGACCTCGCCGACCGGTTCGGGGAGACGGAGGGCCTCGAACTCCCTGCCTCGTCCCGTCGGATCATGGCGCTCAGCGACTTCGCGCAGCGCGTCGCGTCGCAGCAGCGCGAATGGTTCCTGGAATCCCTGGCCGCAGATCGCTTCGAGGCGCCGTGGGACGCCGCCTGGTTCAGGAACGAATTGACGGGCGCGACGGGCGGGGCCTCAGCGGATGTTCCGGCGGTGGACGATCTCAAGCGGGAGTTTCGCCGGCTGCGCAACCGCTCGCAACTGTGGATCGTCTGGCGGCATCTCGCGGGGACGGCGTCCCTCGAGGAAACCGTGCGGGCGCTTTCCGACATGGCGGACGGTTTCGTTGCCGCGGCGCTCGAGGCGGCGGAGCGGAGGGAGACGGAACGCGTGGGGGAGCCGCGCACGGCGTCCGGCGAACCGCAGCGTCTCGCGGTATTCGCGCTTGGGAAGCTGGGTGGGCGGGAACTCAACCTGTCTTCGGACGTGGACCTGATCTTCGGCTACCCGGAGGACGGGCAGACGTCATGGGGCGTGCGCAACCAGCAGTACTTCATCCGGGTCGGGCAGGGAATCATCGATCTGCTGCATCCCGTCACGGTGGACGGCTTCGTGTTTCGCGTGGACATGCGCCTGCGGCCATACGGCGCGAGCGGTCCATTGGTCATGCACTTCGCGGCGATGCGGGAGTATTTCGAGTCCCAGGGGCGTAGTTGGGAGCGCTATGCGCTCATCAAGGCGCGCGTGTGCGCGGGCGACCGGCAGGGCGGCGAGGAACTGCTGAACTCGCTGAAGCCCTTCGTGTACCGGCGCTACCTGGATTTCGGCTCGCTCGAAGCGATGCGGGAGATGAAGGCGCGGCTCGCCGCGGAGCGTCATCGCCCGGAAGACGTGAAGCTCGGTCCAGGCGGCATTCGCTACGCGGAGTTCGCCGTCCAGGTCCAGCAACTCGTGCTCGGCGGACGGTTTGCGGGCCTGCAGCATCCCGGTTTCCTCGACACCCTTGCCGAACTGGAGCGCGCGGAGAAGTTCGACCCCGATACCGTGACCGAACTGCGCGACTCCTACCGGTTTCTGCGCGATACGGAGCATTGCATTCAGGCCGAGGCGGACAGGCAAACGCAGCGCCTCCCGGTCACCGACACCGGTCGTTTGCGGCTGGCATTCGCCATGGGTTTCGAGTCCTACGCGGCGTTCCTGTCGTCGCTCGCCCGCCATCGCGACAACGTGGAGCGCATATTCGACCGGGTGATCGGAGCGGGAACGCCCCAGGCGGAGGGTGGCCTGTGGACGGGCAGGGACGATTTCTCCCTGTTGGCGGAAGAGGGCTTTGACGCACCCCGAAGGGTGGCAGAACTGCTGCGCGACCTCGCCGAGGCGCGCGACCGGTCTTCGGTGGGAGAAGACGGCCGGCAACGGCTGGATCTGATCATGCCGGAAGTTCTCCAGGTCGCCAGCCGGCAGCCCAGCCCGGCGCGGGCGGTGGAGCGGCTGGTGCCTATCTTCAAGACCCTGCTGCGGCGCTCGACGTACCTGGCGCTGTTGCGTGAGAACCCGGAGGCGCTGGAGATCTTCGTGCGGCTGGTGGGCCAGAGCCGCTGGGTGGCGGACCAGATTGCCGCGCACCCCGTTTTCATGGAAGTGATGCTGGACAAGCACGCGTGGGACCTCCTGTCGGGCCGGGACGCGTTGGTGGAGGAACTCGGGGACATGCTCGCTGCCGCGCCGGATGAAGAAGCCCTGGTGGATGCACTGCGCGAGTTCAAGGAACAGCGTGTCTTTCGGGTGGCGGCGGCGGAGGCTAGGGGCCTGCTGCCGATCATGCACGTAAGCGACTACCTGAGCTGGCTGGCCGAAGCTGTGCTCGAGCACGCGATTCGACTCGCCTGGGAGCAGTGCGCGAGCGAGCCGGACGGACCCAGGCCGTTCATTGCCGTCGGTTATGGCAAGCTCGGCGGGCAGGAACTGGGACTCGATTCGGACCTCGACCTCGTGTTCCTGCACGACCTTCCGAGGAGCGCTTCCCAGTTCCTCCACCGCATGGTCAGAAAGTTGATGCACCTGCTTACGGTGCGGACGTACACCGGCCCGCTCTACGAGATCGACATGCGCCTGCGCCCATCCGGCAGCGCGGGTCTCATGGTGTCGAGCCTCGCCTCGTTTCGCGAATACCAGACCAGCCGGGCGTGGGTCTGGGAGCAACAGGCGCTGATCCGCGCCCGCGCCGTGGCCGGCGATCCGGCGCTCATGCAGGCCTTCGAGAGCACGCGCCGAGAACTGCTGTGCCAGCCCCGGCCCGCCGAATCGCTGCGCCGCGAAGTAAGGGAGATGAGAAAGCGCATCGACGCGCAGCACCGCGACGAGCATGACCTCAAACGCGGCGTGGGGGGCATCGTCGACCTGGAGTTCATCGTCCAGTACCTGGTCCTGGCCCAGGCGCACGCGCATCCGAACCTCGCCACCTGGTCGGACAACGTCAGGATCCTGGAGGAAGCGGGAATTGCCGGCGTTCTGCCGGAAGAAGACGCGGAGCGACTGGTGCTTGCATACCTCGCCCTGCGCGGCGAAGTGCACCACCAGACGCTGGACCTGCCGGAATCCGAAGAAGCCGCAGCGCGGCTGACCACCTACCGGCAGGTCGTATGCGACATGTGGGAACGGCTCTTCGACGAGTCGCGAAGCCTGGACCTTTCCGGGCGTTGACCAGGCAACGCGGTCATCCGCTCAAAGAACGAGGGTACCGATGCGGTCGATCTCTCGAAAATGCGCGTCGAATGTCAGGATCGTCCCTCCGGTCCGCGCTGCCGTTGCCGCGATCCAGATATCGTTTGCGGGTAACGGTCGCCCCTTGCGTCGCAATTCGAGCACCATTTCGCCGTAGATGTGCGCGACCTGCTCATCGATGGACACGACCTCTACAACGGCATGATCCAGAAACTCGTCGAGCTTCTGAATGTTCTCGGCATGGCGGGTTCCCATCAGAAATCCGGCCCAGAGTTCCCCGATAACGACACTGGGTATCGCAATCCACTCTGCCACGTCAACATGGTCTACGACTTGAGGATGTCCGCTTTGGAACTTGCTGTATGCGGACGTGTCGAGACAAAGTCGGGTCACTTCCACATGTCTTCGTCGATTGTCCCGAAAGGCGCTACGGCCTCCTCGAACTGTCGGGATTCGGCTTCGGTCCAGTTTCCCGCGAGTCGTCGAAGACCGTTGCTGCGGCGTCTGGAATCAGAGAGTCCAAGCGCCTCGCGCATCACTGACAGGACGGTGCGGTTGAGCGACAGCCCCCGACGCTGCTTTTCGACTTCCAGCGCGGCAACGATGTCTGCGGGAATATTGCGGACGGTGATGGTCTTCATCGGACAGCATGTCTTGATTGCATGGATTTGCAGTCTATAGAAGCACAAATATGCAGGCAATCGGCCCAGGATGGTCTCCGGATCGAGGCGCAGCGGAATATGCATGGATTCCACCCGGCCGGATTGCCTACTATTGTCGTGGCGTCACGCAGGCGAGACTCAATGACGGCATATGACTACATCGTGGTGGGCGCAGGTTCGGCCGGTTGCGTTCTCGCCAATCGCCTGAGCACCGATCCCGGAAATTCAGTGCTCCTGCTCGAGGCTGGCGGACGCGACTGGAGCCCGCTCATCCACATCCCCGGGGGCTTCTGGCAGATGATCGACCGGCCGGGCGTGAACTGGTGCTTCGAGACCGAGCCGGAATCGAATACCCATGGGCGCAGGATCCCCATTCCGCGCGGCAAGGTGCTGGGCGGTTCGAGTTCGATCAACGGCATGCTGTACGTGCGTGGCCAGGCGCGGGACTACGACACCTGGGCGCAACTCGGCAACAGGGGCTGGTCGTTCGAGGAGGTGTTGCCGCTGTTCAAGCGCTCGGAGAACTTCGAGCGCGGCGGCGACGAGTTCCGGGGCGATGGCGGCGAACTGAATGTCGCCGACATGATCGAGAGCCACCCCATCCTGGATGGGTTCGTGAACGCGGGCGCGGAGATCGGCTACGCGAAAAATCCGGACTACAACGGTGCTTCCCAGGAAGGCTTCGGGATTTACCAGGTGACCCAGCGCGGCGGCAGGCGCATGAGCACGGCGCGCGCTTTTCTCGATCCGGCCCGCCCGCGCGCGAATCTCACCATCGCAACCCGTGCGCTCGCGCAATCCGTCCTTACGGAGGGATCCGGCTCCGGAAACGGCGTTCGAGCGGCCGGGGTTCGCTATGCCGCCGGTGGTCGAACGGTGGATGCGACTGCCAACCGGGAGGTGATTCTGGCCGCGGGCGCCGTGCAATCGCCCCAGTTGCTGGAACTCTCAGGGATTGGCCAGGGCGAACTCCTGCGCAGCCACGGCATCGAGGTCGTTCGCGACATGCCCGGGGTCGGCGAGAACTACCGCGATCACTACCTGAGTTCCGTCGTATGGCGCGTGAAGGAGGCCACGAGGACGCTGAACGAGGACACGCGCGGCATGCGCCTGCTGCTGGAGGCCGCAAAATATGCCTTCCGCCGCCGGGGCGTGCTGACGTACACGGCGGGTATCGCTCACGGCTTCGTGCGCACGCGCGCGGAACTCGATACGCCGGACGTGCAGTTCCACTTCGCGCACGCGAGCCACGAGCCGAATCGTCCGCGCGGGACGTTGGAAAAGGAGCCCGGGATGACGTGCGCGGTCTGCCAGTTGCGTCCGGAAAGCACGGGCTCCATCCACATCCAGAGCGCGGACCCGGCCGCGGCGGCGGCGATCAGACCGAATTTCCTGTCGGAGGAGGTGGACCGGGCGGCGCTGGTCGAAGGGATACGCATCGCCCGGCGCGTGGGCGCCGCACCTTCCATGGCCCGCTACGTCGAACGCGAACTGTACCCCGGCGACGCCACGCAGTCGGACGACGAGATTCTTGAATTCTGCCGTCGCACCGGCTCGACGGTATTCCACCCCGTCGGCACCTGCAGGATGGGAAGCGATGCCAACGCGGTGGTCGATGATCGGCTGCGGGTGCATGGGGTGGCCGGTTTGCGCGTGGCGGATGCGTCGATCATGCCGACGCTGGTTTCCGGGAACACGAACGCGCCGACCATCATGATCGGGGAGAAGGGGGCGGCGATGATCCTCGAGGACAACGACTGAGGCACGGCATGAAATACGGTTATTTCTCGGCCCGACCGCAGGGAGGGCGCCCGTGACCGTCTACCGGGCGCCGACCCGTGACATGTGGTTCGTGCTGGAGGAACTCGTGCCCTGGCGGGAGATCAATGCCTTGCCGGGCTACGAGGAAGCGACGCCCGACCTGGTGCGCGCGGCACTGAAAGAGGCGGCGGTATTGGCCGAGGAGGTCATCGCGCCGACCAACGTGCCCGGAGATCACGAAGGGGCCCGTCTCGATCCGGACTCCCCCGGGGTGCGCGTCCCGGCGGGGTTCAAGGAAGCCTTTGAACAGTTTCGCGCCGGCGGTTGGACGGGGCTTGGCGACAATCCGGATTTCGGCGGCCAGGGGTTGCCGGAACTGTTGGCCGCCGCAGTATCGGAACTCTGGCAGTCCGCGAACCTCGCCTGGTCGAACTGCTCCGAACTCTCCCATGGCGCGGTGCGCACGATCGAGGCGCATGCGAGCGACGCGTTGAAGACCACGTACCTGCCGCGCCTGGTCGATGGCTCGTGGACGGGCACGATGAACCTCACCGAGCCGCAGGCGGGATCGGACCTGGCGCTGATCCGCTGCACCGCGATGCCGGACGGCGACCGCCATCTCGTCAGCGGCCAGAAGATCTTCATTACCTACGGCGACCACGACATGGCGGACAACATCGTCCATCTCGTGCTCGCGCGCCTGCCGGATGCGCCCCCGGGGATACGGGGCATCAGCCTCTTCCTCGTGCCGAAGATCCTGGTGGGAACGGACGGTAGCCTGGGGCCCGCCAACCGTGTCACGCCGGTCTCCATCGAGCACAAGCTCGGCATCCACGGCAGCCCGACCTGCGTCATGCAGTACGACCGCGCCGTCGGCTACCTGGTTGGCGAAGAACACCAGGGTCTCGCCTGCATGTTCACGATGATGAACCGGGCACGGATCGGCGTGGGGTTGCAGGGACTGTCCGTGGCGGAGCGCGCCTACCAGCACGCGTTGCAATACGCGCAGGAACGGGTTCAGGGCAACCTGCCGGGGCACGACCAACCCGTGACCATCATCCACCACCCGGATGTGCGCCGGATGCTGATGGAAATGAAGGCGCAGATCGAGGCCATGCGCGCGGTGGGGTACATCGGTGCTTCGTACCTTGACCGGGCGGTCCGCGGGGATGCCGCCGAGCGGTCTCGGCACGGGGCGCGGGCTGATCTCTTGACGCCGATCATCAAGGGCTGGATCACGGAGACCGGGCAGCAGATCGCTTCCCTCGCGCTGCAGGTGTTCGGCGGGACGGGCTTTGTCGAGGAGACCGGGGCGGCGCAGCACTATCGCGATGCGCGCATTACAACCATCTACGAGGGGACGACCGGGATACAGGCGACGGACCTGGTCGGTCGAAAGATGCTGCGGGATGGCGGCGTGGCGATCCGCGCGCTGATCGATGAGATGCGGAGCATGGAGAAAGATGTCGAGTCGCGGCTACCCGACCAGTCGGCGGCCTACCGCACCGGCGTCGACAGGCTTCAGTCCGGCGTCGAATGGCTGTTCGCCCATGCGGGCAACGACTTCGCGGCGGCGGGGGCAGTGGCCGTAAACATGTTGATGTTGTGCGGCGTGGTCGCCGGCGCGCACGCCATGACACGGGGCGCCCTGGTCGCAGCGTCGCGCCTCCAGGCGGCGGATGACGACGCGTCCTTCTTCGCCGCGAAGATCGTCACCGCACGGTTCTACAACGCCCACATCCTGCCTCGGGCTGGCGCGCACCTCGCGGCGATCCGGGCGGGTTCTGATGCTGTCATGGGCTTGACGGAAAGGCAGTTCGAACCCGTTCCGTTGCGATAGGAAACCGTTCTTTCCCAGGTGGCCAGCGTCATTTCGACATCGGGTCTCTGCCGCATCTTCCACGTGGGCGAGGCGCGGGTCAATGCGCTCGATCATGTCGACATCGAGGTCGAAAGCGGGGACTTCGTGGCCGTGATGGGGCCGTCGGGTTCCGGCAAGTCGACCCTGATGAACATACTTGGGTGCCTGGACAGGCCCGACCTCGGCGAGTACCGATTGCTCGGCCAACCGGTATCGAGCATGAACGATGCGCAGCTTTCGGGCTTGCGCAATCGGTATATCGGCTTCGTCTTTCAGAGTTTCCACCTCTTGCCGCGAATGACCGCGCTGGACAACGTCCTGCTGCCGCTCAGGTTCGCGCAGGACGGCGATTTACAGCAACAGGCGCGGCGCCGGGGCCCGGAACTGCTGGACCGCCTGGGGCTCGCCGACTGGATGCACCACCGTCCGAACCAGCTTTCCGGAGGTCAACGCCAGCGCGTCGCGATCGCGCGCGCGCTGGTAGCGGCCCCTTCGCTATTGCTCGCGGACGAGCCGACGGGCAACCTGGATTCGAGAACTTCCCAGGATCTCATGGCACTGTTCGGCGAGTTCAGCCGGGAAGGCCAGACGATCCTGATGGTCACCCATGAAAAAGAGATTGCCGCCCATGCCCGGCGCGTCGTGCACATGCGCGACGGCAAGGTGGAACATGATCGCGCGCGAAACTGAGAGCCATTCGGTGCGCCGTCCCGCCGGGTGTTTCGGATCCCTGCTCCCGGCGCTGATGCTGTGGGGCGCGCCCGCGTACGCCGAACCTCCCTACCTGACCGGGGTTGTTGAAGACGGCCAGGCGCAGACAGTGGAAATGCCCCGACTGCCGGGCGCGTGGCAGAGAAGCATCGAATGGATGGCGCCGGAAGGCAGCACCGTGTCCGTGGGCGAACTGATCGTTCGGCTCGACCCCGGACGCCTGATTGCGCTGGAAGAGCAGGCGATCATCGACCTCGATGGACGGCGGCAGGAGAACGAACGGCGGCAGGCTGAACTGGATCTCGCGATCATGGACGCGGAAACGGCCGTCCTCCGGGCGGAGTCGGCGGTGCGGCTCGCGCGGCTCGATGCCGAAGTTCCGCCCACCGCGACTTCGCGGCTGATCCACTCCCGCGCGCAGCTGACCCTCGCCACTGCCGAACAGGCGCTGGAGCGCGCGCATGCCGAACTCGGCGACAAGAAGGCGGAGAATGCCGGCGCGCAGGCGTCGATGAAGCTGGCGGTCGCGAGGGCCGACCTGGAAGCGGAGCGCATGCGCGATGCCCTGGAACGGACACGGGTGCATGCGACCAAGGCGGGCTTCCTGATCTATGCCGAGAGCGAATTCACGGGACGCAAGGCCTTTCCCGGAGATACCCTTTCCAGCGGCTCGCCCATCGCGCACGTCGCCAGCCGCGAAGACCTCCGATTCCGGTTCCAGGTGCACGAGGCGGACATACTGAAGCTGCCGGTGGGCGCGAGGATCGTCGTCATCGCAGATGCGATCCCGACAACACCTGTCGCCGCGACTGTGGATTGGACCTCCAACCAGGCAACGGAACGCGAGGCCTGGAGCCGGGGCGGCTACTTCGACGTCACCGCCGTGCCTGTCGAGGGCATGCCGAACAGTTTCATGCCGGGAATGTCCGTCATGGCGGAGCTCGACCAATGAAAAGACTCGGAGTACTGGTTCTGTTGCTGCTCGCTCCGTTCACGGCCGCCGCCGAACAGTTCTTCGAGGTGCACGTGGCGGATCGTCCGGTCACGGTCGCCACGAGCGGCCTCGTCGTATCGACCGAGGTACTGCGATTCGGTCCGCCGCCGAGCGGCAACTGGCAGACGACCATCGCCGAACTGGCCCAGGAAGGTCAAAGGGTTCGGGAGGGCGACCTGCTTGTCCGGTTCGACAGCAGCAACCTGGACGACGACCTGACTCGCGTGTCCGGGCAATTGGCCCAGCGGCGGAACGAACTCCTGTCCCTGGACGAGAGGCAGAGACAGGAGATCGAGGACGAAGGGGTGGCCCTGGCGGCGGCGGAGAGCGAGGCGAGGAAGGCGGGCCGGAAGGCGGAACAGCCCGAGGAACTGATTCCCGGGATCGAGTACCGAAAACTCGTCGAGGAGAAACGCATCGCGAACGTGCTCATGCGACGGGCGCGGGAACGGCAGGCGTTGAGCCTTCGGCTACGGGAGGCGAGGCGGCAGGAACTCGAGACCGGCGTGCGCCAGCTGGGGGTGAAGCTTGCGTCGGTCGAAAAGGAACTCGTATCGTTCACCATCAGGGCGCCGAGACCTGGGCTGGTGGTCCTCGGCACGGACTACGAGGGCAACAAGGTGGACGTCAACGCCTCGGTGCATCCCGGGCTGGTGGTGGTGCGGCTCGCCGACGATAGCCAGCTGGCCGTGCAGGCGGAGATTCACGAGCATGCCGCCGCGCGGCTCGCCGTAGGCCAGCGTGTGAGCGTCGCCATCGATTCGGGCGGGGAGGCGGACCTGGTCGGTCGTGTCAGCCGGGTGGCCAACACCGTTCGCCGCCGCTCGCGCTATTCCGATTCCATGGTGCGGGACATCACCGTGGAGATCGATCCCGGCCAGCCGCCCGTGCTCAGGCTCGGCATGTCGGTGCAGATCGAGGTGGAACTGTCGATGTTGAAGGAAGCGTTGGCCATCCCGGCATCGGTGCTCGTCTACCGCTCGGGATCGCCCGGCGTCGTGCTGAGAGGGCAGGGCTGGCGGCCGGTCCTGCTCGGCGAGCGCAGCGCGGACATGTTCATCGTGGAAGACGGGCTGGAAGAAGGGGACATGGTGCGGCTGTGAGTGATCGAGTACGGATCACGCCGGCGTGGCGGCGGCTGCTGATCGCCGCGGTGGCCGTGGCGGGTTGCGGGGATTCGTCGTCCCGCGTACCGACGATTTCCGCGACGGCGCAGGACCACACCTTTGTCGTTCGCGCGAGGGGCGAACTGGTGCCGTCCGAGTCCATTGCCATCCGCATGCCGAGCAACATTGACATGCGTTTCAACATCACCTGGATGGTGCCGGAGTATTCGGAGGTCAGGAAGGGACAGGTCGTCGTGCGGTTCGACGACAGCGAAGTGCTGGTTCAGCGCGAACTCAGCGTGCTGGAAGTCGTGAACAGCGATCTGCAGATCGACAGCCACGCGCGCCGGAGCGCCATCGACCGCACCCGTATCGGCCACGAAACGGAGCGCGTCGAGGACGAGACCGACATTGCCGAAACGTACGTGACGATAGATCCCCGCCTGATGAGCCGCAACGAGTACATCGATGCCCTGGGGGACCTTGCCTACCTGGGGGTCGAAGAGGCGTACTACGCCTGGCAGGCGATCACGCACGACCAGCGTTCCTTCGCCGAGCAGCGCCGCATCGAGAGCGGTCGCGACGCGAGCCAGGACAAGCTCGCCAAGCAGGACTCGGCGCTGGCCCAGATGGAATTGCACAGTCCGGCCGACGGGACCTTCGTGTACGCGCGCACGCCCTGGGGCCGAAAGCTCGGGAAGGGACAGACCGTGTACCCGGGCCGGGCGGTGGGGCTGCTGCCGATACGCGGCAAGGTCAGGGCGAGAATATATGTGCCGGAAGTCGACGCTGTGGGGATCGAACCGGGTCAGCCTGTCGCGCTCGTGATCGACAGTGAAGTCGAGCACGATTTCGCCGCCCGCGTTTCCAGCGTTTCGCCCGTCGCCGTTCCCCGGGACCGCAGCGATCCGCAGAAGTATTTCGTTGTCGAAGCGGAAATCGACCGGGTGGATCCGCAGCTGATGCGCGTAGGCAGCAGCCTGACGGCGACGGTTACGACCGGCACGGTCCGGGACGCGTTCCTGCTGCCGCAGCAGTCCGTGTTCTTTGAACAGGACCAGGCATTCATCTACGTGCTGGAGCAGGGGGAGCCATACCCGAGACAGGTTGACCTGGGACGTCGCAGCCCGACGCTGGTGGAAGTCACCCGCGGCCTGTCGGCGGGTGAGCAGGTAGCCGTGTCGGCTCCGGGAAGCGCGATTTGATGATCGAGCGATGCGCGCGCGCGGCGATCCGGTGGGTGGAAGTCTCCCGCAGGTTCATCGCGGCTACGGCCAAGCGGCTGCGTCCGGATGTCCGGCAGGCGCTGGGACAACTGGCCCACCACAGGTTGCGCTCGGCGCTGACGCTGCTCGGGATGATCTTCGGCGTCGGCGCCGTGATCGCCATGATCGCGGTCAGCGAGGGAGGGCGCCGGGAGGCGCTTGCAATGATCGAGGGGATGGGCGTGCGGAACCTGATCGTCGAAGCGGACGAGCCCCGGGGGGAGTCGAAGCGGGACACGCGACAGCACTCGGCGGGACTCTCGGTGGCGGACGCTCTCGCCATGTCGGATACGTTGCCCTTCGTGGAAGACTGGGCAGGGATTCGAAGGATCAGCGTATGGGACCTGTTCTCCCACCAGGGACAGAGTCACGCCGAAGCCTGGGCCGTGAGCGCCTCCTACTTCGGCATGACGCAGCTCGATGCGGGAGAGGGCGTTCTGTTCGACGCGGCAGACGATGCGCGTTTCGCGCAGGTGGCCGTGCTGGGCGGCAACGTCGCGAACGAACTGTTTCCCAGGGGCGGCGCCCTGGGCGGTCTCGTCAAGGTCAACCACCTGTGGCTCGAGGTCGTGGCCGTCCTGCAGGATCGACAACTGCCCGACGGCGAGTTTCAGGGTCGCGAGGTCGGCGGGGAAAACGACCGCGTCTACCTCCCGCTCCAGACCGGCTTGCGGCGTTTGCGCTTGGGGTTCATGGAGGCCGAACTCAGCGAATTGAAGGTCCAGGTGGCGGATGACATCTCTCCCCCAGCGGCCGCGGAAGCCGTGCAACACCTGCTGGACCGGCGCCACGGCGGCCAGAAGGACACGCGGATGATCATTCCCGCGCGGCTCCTGGCACAACAGAAGCAAACACAATGGATATTCACCATCGTCATGTCGGCCGTCGCCGGCATTTCGCTCCTGGTCGGTGGCATCGGCATCATGAACATCATGCTGGCGAGCGTGATGGAACGCCGTTCGGAAATCGGTCTGCTCCGCGCGGTCGGTGCGCGCGAGACGGACGTGGTGCGGCAATTCCTTGTCGAGACCGCCGTGATCGCGCTGTTGGGCGCGGCTGCGGGCGTCGTGCTGGGCGTGGTCATGGCCTATGTGATCGCCGCTTTCGCAGGTTGGGCGGTGGCCTGGTCGTTGGCCGTGATCGCGCTGGCGGTCATCGTCTGCGTAGCGATAGCGGTGGGGTTCGGCGTCTATCCGGCGCTTTCCGCGGCGCGCATGGACCCGGTGGCCGCGTTGCAGTCGGAGTGAGAACCGACTGGTCGCGACTTCAGTCCAGTCCTTGGGCGGTGCCCCTGGCGCACCAGTCGGCGGTCGAACTCGAAGGCCCGGATCGTGCCGGGAACAACCTTGTCGAAGTCCGCGTGGACAGGATTGATCACGACGTTGCGTTCCAGCGGGTTCACCGCGCTTGGTGCCATGATCGCCAGGCGGGTCCGGAGCATTTCGGCACCGATCTGCCGGGTGTCGCCGGTGGATGCCGAAACCGCGGTTATCGCGTCGTCGGGAACGTCGAGGTCCAGGATACGGTGGTTTGGGAACGTCGATGGGCTCGCGAGATTGGCGAGGATTTCCAGTGCTGCCAGCGACGAGTTCTCGCTGCAGTACACGGCGGGGATTCCCCTGGGGTTCCATCGGCCACCGTACCTGGAGGCGCCTTCGCCGTTCAGCATGTCCTCGACGCTGCGCGCACGCTCGAACTTTGCGATTCGCCAAACGATCATGGAACAGGCGTGTCCGGGGAGCGTAGCGGCCGCGGGCGTTTGTTCCATGAACGACGAGCCGGGCCGTGGGGCACTTTCATGTCGGTATTCCGTGCTCCATGCGGCCGATAAGGTCAATCACATCCTCCTTGCCGATGGCGGTGTCCGCACGTTCAAGCGGCGTTTCGCCTCCGAGAGCGGGGTTGGGGTGCTTTAGCCAACCAAGCGCGTGTTCCCGGTTGTGGTCGAAGTACCCAAGCGCCATGTTGAACACCCTTGCCAGCATGGCAGCCCTGTCAGCCTCTGCCATGGGCAGGACTCCACGGCTCTTGCGCCGTCGAACCAGGGTCTGACGCGCGACGCCGACGGCCCTTGCAAGTTGCGTTTCAGTCATTTCCAGGGTGTTCTTCAGATTGTCCAGATAGCTTGCCGGTACGCCGTCTCGTATCTCGGCCAGCGTGGGTTGTTCAAGTGACACAGGTGCGCCTGGTTTGTTCGGTCCTCGTCGCATAACCTTTCACTTTTGGTGCATTAGGGACAAACGATTGTACCATTTGAACGCATGCATCGGCGGTGCGTCCAAAGTGCCGATGGCGGGCGATGGCCACCGGGTACGGTAGGCCGCGGGGATTCACGAGCGCTGAACCTCCTCCACTGCCGCTTCCAGCGCGAAGACGTGTGGATCGTGGGCACCCAGATCGCGCAGCGCCGCGGCCAGCTCCAGCAGGTAGTCCACGTTCCTGCCGCTCGGTCCCGCCGAACCCTGGATGTGGCGCGCCATTTCCTTGAGCGGCGCGTCTCCCAGGAAGGCGAAGTTGTCGATGGGCGCGATATAGACGACGCCATCCACGTTTTTTCCGCTGGCGAGTGCCAGGCTGACCGGGACGCGTTCGTAGCCGTTTTTCTCGCGGTGGTCGAGATGGTCGAATACCTGCGATTCCACGCGGTACGCCACGCCCGCGCATGTTTCGTGCCGTGACCGCACCAAGGTGACGACCCTGCCGGGCGCGTCGGGAATACCGCGATGGTCGTGGGAGCCCTGCCAGAACCTGCGCGCCCACCCGGATAGCGTCGCGGGTTGCCGTTCCAGCCAGGGGAAGTCGGCGCGCCATATGAGCGAGCCGTAACCGAATACCCACGCCGGTGTGTCCATGACCGGATCAGACGATGCGAGAACCGCGCCTGCCCCAGTACTCGTCCCTCAGGTAGCGCTTGTAGAGCTTGCCGGTGGGCAGCCGGGGCAGTTCGTCCCGGAAGTCGATGGCCTTTGGGCACTTGTAATGCGCGATGTTCTCCCTCGCATAGGCGATGAGTTCCGCTTCCAGCGCCGGACTCGGCGCAACGCCCTCCGCGGGTTGCACGACCGCCCGTGCTTCCTCGCCCATTTCTTCGTCGGGCGCGCCGATGACGGCGACGTCGAGCACCTTGGGATGGAGGATCAGCGCGTTCTCGATCTCCTGCGGATAGATGTTCACGCCGCCGGAAATGATCATGTAGGTGGCGCGGTCGGTGAGGTAGAGGAAGCCATCGGCGTCGACGTAGCCGATGTCGTCCAGGGTTGTCCAGTTGGCGTGTTCCGGGTGTTGCGCTTTCCTGGTCTTTTCGGGGTCGTTCAGGTACTCGAACGGGGTCGCCGGCATCTCGAAATAGACTACGCCCGTCTCCCCTATGGGTAGTTCCAAGTCGTCGTCGCAGATGTGAATCGTGCCCATGATGGGCTTGCCCACCGTGCCGGGGTGTTCGAGCCAGTCGTTCGGGCCCGCGTGGGTGAATCCGTTGACCTCGGTCCCGGCGTAGTACTCGTAGATGATCGGCCCCCACCAGTCGAACATCTGCTCCTTGACCCTGGGCGGGCAGGGCGCGGCGGCGTGGATGGTGACCTTGTGCGAAGACAGGTCGTGGCGGTCTCGCTCGGACTCTTCGAGCTTCAGCATGCGCGAGAACATCGTGGGTACCCACTGGCTGTGCGTGACCTCGTATTCCTCGATGGCTTGCAGGGCGTGCGCAGGATCGAAGCGCGGCATGTAGACCACGGTGCCGCCCAGGGATTGCACACCGACGCTGAAGCTTAGCGGTGCCGCGTGATAAAGGGGTGCCGGAGACGGGTAGACGGCGTTTTCGTCGATCCCCCAGAGCATGCCCTGCAACGCGCTGATCGGTCCCGCGTCTTCCGAGACGGACGCTTCCGGCAGCGGCCTCAGGATACCCTTCGGACGGTCGGTGGTCCCGGAGCTGTAGAGCATCACCCCGCCCGTCGGCTCCTCGGCCAGCGGTTCGGCAGGATAGTCCCCGATGGTCTCCTCAAAGTCCTGGTAGCCGTCGATGGTGCCGTCGATCATGAGCCAGGTGCGGCAGCGCGGCGCGAACTTGTGGAGATTGCCGGCCACGTCCGCCCGGGCGCGGGTCGTGATGAGCACTTGCGACTCGGAGTTGTCGAGGATGTAGCCCGCCTCTTCGTCGGTCAGGTAGCGGTTGACGGTCGTCAGGTACAGCCCCGATCGTAGCGCGGCCCAGACGACATCGAACCAGGCGAAGTGGTTCTCGGCGAAGATCGACAGGTGGTCGCCGCGTCGCAATCCCTTGTCGAACAGGAACTGCGCCAACTGGTTGGACCGGTCGTTGAGTTCGCCATAGGTCCTGCGTGCGCCCGTGAAGCTGTCTATGGCCGCCGTCTTGTCCGGAAAGACCTTCGCCCAGTTGCCTGGATACATGGTGTCGCCCGAAGATTCCCTGGAACGGGCGCCAGATTGGCAAATGTGCCGGAGTTCGGCAAGACGGTTGGCGCGGCTCGCGCCCTACGGGTTGTCCTCGACCGCCGGGGCTGGGGAAGCGGCGAGTTCCCGCATGGCTTCGTCCGTGGTGATATAGAGGTTGCCCGACAGTTCGTCGGGGAGGCCCGTCGACCCGAGCCTGTCCCGCAACCGGCCCTTCAGCTCTGAAAGGTGCAGCGCGATGTCGTGTAATGCGAGCGTGTGATTCAGGCGCCGCAGCATTTCGAGGCCGGTCGTATCGATGAAGTTGATGGCGCTGCAGACGAGTACCAGGTGGCGCGCTTCCTCGTGACGGTCCATGATCGCGAGCAATCGGTCCTCCACCTGGTTCGCATTGGCGAAATAGAGGTTTTCGTCCAGCCTGACGGCGGCAACATTCGGAGAGGTCTCCGTGTCGTACCGGGTGACGTTGCGAAAGTGGCCCGAATCGCCAAGTCTCCCGACCACCGCGATGTGCGGTCTGCTGGAACGGTGCACCAATTGCACGATAGCGGTGCCGACCGCGAGCAGCAGTCCGGCCTCCACGCCGAGCATGAGCACGCCGCCGAGTGCCAGGAAGTGCACGAATACGTCAGCGCGGCAGAAGCGCCATTGTTCCCGAAGCATCGAGAAGTCGATGATCCCTACGATAGCCACAATGATGATCGCGGCGAGCGTCGCGTGCGGCAGGTTCGCGAACAGCGGCGTCATCCAAAGCAGCGTCGCTGCGATCACCACCACGCAGACCAGCGCGCTGACCGGTGTTCGCGCGCCGGCCGCGACGTTGACGCTCGACTTGGAAAAGCTGCCAGCTACGGGATACGCGCCCGTAAACGCCGCGCCGACGTTGGCGGCGCCGAGGGCGACGAGTTCCTGCGATGCGTCGATACGGCTGCGCTCCCGCGACGCCAGCGTTGTCCCGATGGAGAAACTCTCGATGTAGGTGACCAGCGCAATCATCGCGGCTGCGGGTGCGAGGTCCAGCCAGAGCAGGGGATCGAAGGGGGGCAGGGCGAAAGCGGGCAGTCCGGCAGGCACGAAGCCCACGGTATCGACGCCGAGTCCAAGGATCGCAACCGTGGCGGTGCCGGCGATGGCTACGAACATCGGCCCGGTCCGACTGATCGGATGGTCGCGGTCGCGCATCGCGAGCCCCGCGTAACGGCGGACAAGCCAAACGCCGGCGAGACTTGCGATACCGATGCCGACCGCCACGGGATCGAGATTCCCGATGGCCGAGAAGAGCAGGGTGAGCCGGTCCGCCGCGTTGTCGCCGCGGTCGATGGCGATGCCAGTGAATGCGGGCAGTTGGCTGATGATGATCAGGATCGCTGCCGCGTTGACGAATCCCGTGATCACGGGATGGCTCAGGAGGTTGACGATCCCGCCCATCCCGAGGAGCCGCAGCAGCCAGAGCAGGATGCCAACCTGCATGCACAGGATGGTGGTGATCCCGATGTAGGCGTCAGAATGTGCCGGGGCGTGCTCCCCCACCGTCGCCGCCACCATGAGCGCGGCGATGGCGACGGGGCCCACGATGAGTTGGCGCGAGGAGCCGAGAACGGAGTAGATCACCATGGGTGCGAGGCAGGCATAGAGCCCGGCCTGCGCTGGCAATCCGGCGAGGAACGCGTAGGCGACCGCCTGGGGGACGGTCACGACGCCGAGCACGAGTCCGGCCACCGAGTCGTGGGCGAAGTCGATCCGACGATAGCCGCGCAGCGTATCGACGATCGGCAGTGCTTGGATCCAGCGTCTCATGCGTAGGGGAGCTTCGATCGCCGATGGATTTTTCCAGGCCAGGACTTCACTCGGTTGCCTCTTCACCCCAGGCCCGTCGCATCTGGATGAAGGCGAAAGACGCGGACCAGGCGATGAACACGAGACCCGCGATGGCTTCGGCGGCTGTAACGGTGCGCAGCGCCCCGAGCGGCACCAGGTCGCCTATGCCGAGCGTGGTGTAGGCAGGTCCCGAGAAATACATGTGGTCGAGAAACGTCTCGGCGCCCTGCACCGATCCAGAGGCGGTACCCGATAGTGAAGCAAAGACGCTGGCGAACATCCCGATTTCGACAACGTGCACGAAGATCAGTCCTGCCACCATACCGGGACGCCATGGCGGCGGTGATACAGGGTGCGGGAACCCAGGAAACGGAGCGTTCCATAGTGGATTGCCACGCAGATGGCCGAAGTCACTATGGCAATCAGGTAGGCGATACCGTCGATCATGTCGGCTCGTGGCGGTTTCGGGTCCGGCGTCCATTCTAGGCCCTTCGCAGGCGTCTCGCGCCTTCAAGACACCCCTGTCGGTGGGCCAACCTCGTTCGCGCGATCCCCTTCCGCTGGATTTGCGTCGTGGCATTTGACAGTCCTATGGCCAACGGTAAGATACGCGGTCGCCAGCGCGGGGTGTTTAGCTCAGTTGGGAGAGCGACGGCCTTACAAGCCGTAGGTCGCAGGTTCAAGCCCTGCAACACCCACCACGCCCGTACGGAGCGGTAGTTCAGTCGGTTTAGAATACTGGCCTGTCACGCCAGGGGTCGCGGGTTCGAGTCCCGTCCGCTCCGCCAAACACTCAATTCGACGGTCGACGCGCGCTCCGACCGGCGCATCAGGGTTTCCTGCGTCCCGCCTACTCCAGCCAGTCGTTGAACTTCGGCGTCCGCTTCTCGTGAAACGCACGGACGCCCTCCCGGGTATCGGGATGGTGATCGGAGATCCCGGTCTTGGCGGCGATCTCGTCCAGGCTCTGCTCCCAGTTCATTTCGGCGGCGTTGTAGACCGAGCGCTTCAGGAGCCGCATGGACACCTGCGGTCCGTTGGCGAGTTCCGTGGCGAGATTCATTGCCGCCGTCTCGAGATCGTCAGGCTCCACCACCTCGTTCACCAGGCCGAGCTCCAGTGCTTCGTCGGCCTCCACGATCTTTTTCTTCATCAGGAACTCGATCGTCTTCGCAACGCCGAGTAGTTGGACCAGCAGGTACTGCCCGCCCTCGTCCGGCAAAAGGCCGAAGCGCAACGTCGCGCTGCCCATGCGTGCGCCCCGGGCCGCGATGCGGAAGTCGCAGGAGAGCGCCAGGGAGAACCCGGTCTGGATCGCGATCCCGTTGATTGCGGCGATCGTGAGCTTGTCGAGCGACCGCACGGCGGTATTGACGCGCTGGGAGATGGTGCGCAGACCGTTGTAGGTGCCGATGCTGCTGTCGTGACCGTGGTCGATCTCGGGAACCAGCGGGGTGCCTGGAATCTGCGCGTTCCGGTAACCCTTCAGGTCGTCGCCTGCGCAGAAAGCCCGGCCGGAGCCGGTGAACACCAGGACGCGCACGGCGTTGTCCATCTGCGCCTGGGTGACGGCTTCCACCAGGTCGCGCTTGATCTTCGCGGTCATGCCGTTCAGGCGTTCCGGGGTCGAGAACTGGAACCAGGCTATGCCGGAATCGCGCATCGTGACGTTGAACCCCCTGAATTCGCCGGTGTCCATCAAACGGCCTCCTCGTTGTTGTCTGTCGTTCCGGGATCCGCCGCCACGTCGGCAGATCTTTCGCGGCGGGGCGTCATTTGAACACGAAAGAGGTGCCCGGATCGCCCTGATCTACTGACCGCGACCGGATGGATTCCGGGGAACGACGCTTGCGGAAGACGACGCAGACGTGCGACAGGCTTCGCCTGTGTCCCCAATCAAGGCAAAATTGCCCCTCCACCCAATAACGAGAGGACAACCGGTGAGAGTAGTGTTACAGGGCGGGGATCGGGCGCGACAGAGGGAGCTCTACGAAGCTGCGGGGATCGATGTCGAAATCGGTCGCTGCCGGACCGAAGACGAGATGATCGAAATGATCGGCGACGCGGACGGTGCCCAGGTGGGCATCCACCCGCCCACCACGCGGCGGGTGATGGAGTCCTGCCCGAACCTCAAGGCGGTCAGCCGTTTCGGCGTCGGCGTGGATTCCATCGACCTTCAGGCGGCTACGCAACTCGGCGTGATGGTGTGCAACGTGCCGGGCTCGAACACCACGGAAGTCGCTGACCATGCGATGTCGCTGCTGCTGTTGCTGACCCGGCGCCTGTTCGATGCCATCACCAGCACGCGCGCGGGCGCCTGGGCGGACGATCCGAACTCGCGGGGTACCTTCACCACGTCGATGCGCCGGTTGGCCGGTCATACCGTAGGCATCGTGGGCTTCGGCAACATCGGCCGCGCGTTCGCCAGTCGCGCACGGGGATTCGGTGTCAGCCGCATCCTCGCCTACGATCCGTACGTCAGTCAGCTCGCCGGCGACCTGTACGGTGTGCAGCTCGTGGACTTCGAGACGCTGACCGCCGAGGCCGACTTCATCACCATCCACAGCTCGGCGACAGATCAGTCCAAGTACCTTTTCGATGCCGAGACCTTCAAGCGCATGAAGTCCACCGCGTTGCTGGTCAACACCGCGCGCGGTCCCATCGTCAACGAGCAGGACCTTGCCGATGCCCTGGAAACCGGCGAAATCGAAGCCGCCGCACTCGACGTCACGGAGATCGAACCGCTGCCTTCCGACAGCCGGCTCCTGCGTCTTCCGAACTGCTACGTGACGCCGCACGTCGCCGCCATGTCTGCGGTGTTCATCGCGGAAACGTCCGTCATGCAGGCGGAGAACATCATCTTCGTCCTGACCGGCAAGAAGCCACACGGCCTGGCGAATCCCGACGTGATCAAGACCATCGCGATCATGCGGCATACGGATCCGGGCCGGTGGGCCGGCGTGCCGGATCTGTCCACGGCGCTGCAGGTCTGAGAGAGCCGGCGGACCGGCTCAAAAAAAGGCGATGGCGCCGCTATCGTCTCATCATTCGGTGGCCTGCCACGGTCAGTCCGGAATGATGTCGTCGACCGTGATCCGGAGGGCATCCGCCAGCTTGCGCAGCGTCCGGACGGAGCCGGTCCGGCGCCCCGCCTCGATATCGACGATCTGGACGCGGCTGGTGTCTGCGGCACGCGCGAGTTCGGACTGCGACAGGGAGCGGTGTTCGCGCCAGACGCGTAAGGGCGGCTCACCGTCAATCAGCCTGTCTGCGATTCGCGCCGGGACCAGTTCCTCGGTGCCGGCGGTGATCTTCTCCTCGACTGCGCGCGCCGCCTGGATGTCGGAGAGATCCTCCTCGAGTGCACAGAGACGTTCATACTCGGTCTTGGGAATGGTAACGGTGTCGCTCATGTGTTCAATCCCTGTTAGGCCCCGCCGCGGCTGGCGATGTGAAGAACCTGGACTCGACCCGCATCGCGCATGATGACGCGCCAGTCGCCGACGCGAAGGCGGAGCAGTCCATCGGCACCACGCAGCCGTTCGACATTGTTGGCCTGCGAAGAGGGGTTCTCGGCGCAGGCTCGGATCTTGTTGCGTATGCTGATGGCCCGGTGACGGGGCATGCGAGCGAGGGTCCTCACGGCGCCGCGGCTGTACTCGATGTCCTTCACGGAGAAAATGTAGCTCTGCGCTACAGCGTAGTCAAGCGCGACAGTTGAATCAGACAGGCGTGGCTTCGTTTGCGAGGATCAGGTCGCATCATGGCGTTCCAGTAATCCTGCAACTTCGTCGTGGCCCCGGCGACGCGCCCACGCCAGCGGCGTCGACCAGGCTGGCATTGCCGGCAGCGCGGGATCGAATCCGTTCGCCAACCCAAAGCGGATGAACTCGGCCTGACCCCGCCGCGCCGCCCAGCCGAGCGGCGTGGTGCGGTACTCCTCGTCGATGGCATTGGGATCGGCGCCGCATTCCAGGAACAGCCTGGCCGTTTCGATGTCGCCTTTTTCCGCCATGTAGTGCAGCGGTCGCACCTGCTGCCAGTTGGGAAGGTTGGGGTCCATGCCGTGATCGAGCAGCATCCGGGCGAGACCGCGCGACCGCCAGAGGTATGTCTGGCAATACGTCGCCGATGCGGGTATCCGCAGGCCGCGCGCCAGCATCAGGCGCACGAGCGCTTCGTGTCCCGCCGACACCGCCATGGTGAAACCTTCGGTAACCCGCATCTCGTCGAACATTTCCGGCTTCGCGTCGAGCAGCGCGGCGATCGTATCG
Source organism: Gammaproteobacteria bacterium (assembly GCA_026706665.1). GTDB lineage: Bacteria > Pseudomonadota > Gammaproteobacteria > Pseudomonadales > Azotimanducaceae > VXNE01. The sequence continues at coordinate 40,364 of JAPOYI010000109.1, forward strand.
ATGTTGCCTTCGTGGAAATGCAGGGCGAGCGGCATGCGTCCGCCGTGTCGGTAGAGCAGGGCGCGCATCTCGGCGTTGGGAGTGCCGGTGGGTGTGCCCGACGACTCCACGTCGGCGTTGGGGTCGGCGCCGGCATCGAGGAGCATCTTCGCGACTTCGAAGTACCCGTGATGTGCCGCCGCCCACAGTGCGAAGCCCCGGGGGCAGTTTGGGCCCTCGTCCAGGTTGGGGTCTGCCCCGGCCTCGAGCAGGTGTTTCACGATGTCCGCGTGGTTGCGCTCGGCGGCCGCCGACACCGGGCGCTTGCCACCGGGTTCCTGGTCGTTGGCGAGGTCGGCATCCGATGCCAGCAACTCACGCACCCGCGCCTCGTCGCCCAGTGCGGCGGCGACGGTGATCGAATACCGCGCACCTCGCGCGAGCAACTGGCGGCAGATCGCGTAGTCGTTGCGCTGCTGCCAGTAGGGGTGGTGCCATAGCGCCAGGACCACCGGCCGGAATCCGGTTCCACCGAGCCGGTCGTCGCTGCTGAATCCTGACGCGTCCACGTCCGCGCCATGGTCGATGAGGAGGTCGACGAGGTCGGCATGGCCCGCTTCGACCGCGTAGTGCAGGGGCCTTCGACCAAGGTGATCACCGAGATTCGCCAGTCCGGTTTCCTTCGCGAGAAGATTCTCGACCGCTTCGGCGTCGCCTGCTGCGACCGCGTCATGAATGGCGTGGCGGCTTCCGGAGGAGGAGGCCCGAAGTCTCAACTCTTCGCGAAGCAGGTTGGCGACTTCGTCGTGACCGCGATCCAGCGCCATCTGCATCAGCGGTTCCTGCGCGTACAACGACCGGTGAAATATGTCGGCACCGGCTTCGATCAGGAGGCGCGTGGCATCCAGGTGGCCTTCGCGCACGGCGAAGTGCACGGGAGGCGTGTACCAGAACTCCGCCTTCACCAGCGTCCGGTCGTCTTCGAGCATGGCGCGCAGCCTGGCCGTGTCCCCGTCGCGAGCGGCGTTCAATACCTGCCAGATCGTTTCGCCCCGCCAATTGCCGGTCCAGTCCTTCGCGTCGGGGGCAAGCTCGAAGGGTTGTATGAGTCCGGGTCGGGGCACGTCGTCGGGGCTGGAGCGTATCGGTGGGGTGGAGGTTCGGCGCCAATACATGCACCGGGTTCAATCCGGCTTCTATAATGAACCGATGGCTGTTGGCAAATCGAAGACTCCGCGCTCCTCTCTTTCGCAATCCGGAGTCGACCTGACGATGCTTCGATGGATGGCGTCGAAAACGCCCGAAGAACGCCTCCGGATCCTCCAGGGCAACGTGAACGCCATCCTCCGCGCCCGCAATGCCCGAAACCGCGCCTGACTTTTCGGCCATCCTCGCGGTGCTTGCGCGCCACAGGGTCGAGTTCATCGTGGTCGGTGGCGTCTGCGCCGTTTTGCTCGGGGCGCCGGTCGGAACGTTCGATGTCGACATCGTTCACTCCAGGTCGGAACAGAACCTGGACCGGCTTTCAAGAGCGCTGCGGGAACTGGATGCCCACTATCGTGAACACCTTCCCCGACGCATCAGGCCATCCAGGGAGGCGCTGGCGGGTTCAGGCCATCACCTGCTAGTCACGACATCAGGACCGTTGGACGTCCTCGGCTCGATTGGCGAGGACGATGACTATCCGGCGCTATTGCACAACTCGGAACAGGTGCGGATCGATCAGGATGTCAGCGTCAGAATCCTTGTCCTCGACACGCTCATCGAGGTCAAGGAGAAGACTGCGCGCGCCAAAGACCGCCACATGCTCGAGATACTTCGGGCGATGAAGGAGGACTTGCCGGAATAGCATCCGGTTGGACCGCTACAGCCCTCCCGGCCCGCAGTCGTTCTTCAGGTAGTCGATCAGCGCGTTGTAGAACGTGATCTTGTGGTCGTAGAAGAGCGTGTTCGAGAAGTGGTCAGCGCCTTCGAGTTCCACGTACTTGTAGGACTTGCCGTACTTGTCCAGTTCCTTCAGGTACTTGTTCGCGTGGTCCACAGGCACCCGCTGATCGACGTCGCCGTGGACGATCAGCATCGGCACGTTCACCTTCTCCACGTCTTCGATGGGTGACAGGCTCCTGAGCCATGTCCTCACGAACGCGAGGCCTTCGGCGCCATCGACGTTGTCACGGAAGTAGTTGACCTGCATCATCCGGTCCGCGACTGCGGCACCCGCGACGGTGCACTGGTATATCTGCGGTGTGCGCGCCGCCGCGACCAGCGCCGCGTAACCGCCGTAGGACCAGCCGAACATGGCCATCCGATCCGGATCCGCCAGCCCCTGCTCGACCAGGTACTGGGCGCCGTCGTCCTTGTCGTCCTGCATGGCATAGCCACCCTGGCCGCCTTCCTCGAACGCGGCCGTGTAGAACTTCATGCCGTATCCCCGGGAGCCGCGATACTGTGGCTGCAGCACGAGATACCCATTGTTCGCGAGCAACTGTGCCCATTCGTCGAACAGGATGATCTCATGCACGAAGGGGCCACCGTGCGGAAGGACGACGAGCGGAAACGGCGGTTTCCCGTGCGGGACAGTAAGGAAGCCGGGAATCGTCAAGCCGTCCCGCGACTTGTACTCGATGCGTCTGACTTCCGCCAGATCGTCGCTGCGCAGGAGAGGCTTCTCGCTGCCGACGGACTGCAGCTTGCCGTCATTCAGCAGGTAGTAGGTGCCCGGATCCCTTGGTCCCAGGTTGTGCACGACCATGGTTGCACCATCCCGGGAGCGGCTGGAGATGCGTACGTAGTACGCGTAGGGAATGACGCTTTCCAGTTGCGCGTAGGTCGCGGCTTCGACTTCGTCGAAGTACTCGACGTGGAACTTGTCCTTGAAGTAGACGACACCGACGACCTTCCCGAAATGGGTCCATCGGTTGCTGTGGTAGCGAACGCCATAGACGTCGACGTCGGAGCGACGGTAGATCGGCTCCATGGCCTTCGTGTCGAGGTCGAGCGACCACAGCCCGTAAGTGTCCTGACCATTCAGGGCGGTCACCAGGATGCTGTTGGGTTTCATGTCGTCGACGCCGTCGATTCCGAAGTTGCCGAACTCGTCCTCGTGTTGGCGATGCACCTCCTCCCAGCCCGAGGCGCCGGGTCGGCGCGTGTACCAGACCCAGGATTCGGCATTCCTGTCCGGACCTTGGGTAAAGCGGGGGTTGCCCTCCGCATCGAAAGAGACACGACGGATCGCGAGGTTGCCGCGAAGGAGGAGTGTTGTCCTGCCAGTTTTGAGATCCATTGTGTGGTAGGACGGGGTCCAGCGCGCATCCTTGGCCCTTGCGCCAGGTCCCCGGTCGTCTGTCGGAAAGGCCTCGACGATGATCTTGTCCGGCTCGTCGGGCAGGAGGTGGACCACCTGCAGGTTGCGTTTGCCCAATTCCGTGGTCTTTTGCTTCGTTACGTCGAGCAGCGCGAACTTGTAGTCGTACACCCCCCGGTTGTAGCCCTCGATCCTGTCGCGGACCTTCTGCCGCAGCGCGAACACCAGCGCGTCGTCACTCACCCAGTCGTACTGGATTATCTCCATGGGATCCGCATCGAGACGGAACGGCTCCTTCCCCATGTCGTCAGTCTCGTAGACCTCGATGACCGGGTTGGCGTCGCGCATTGGAATCCGCATCAATCCTACATAGGTGCCGTCCCTCGACAGCGAGACGTTACTGATGGTGGCGCGCAACGCCCAGTTTTCGAGGGGATAAGGCTCCAGCGCGGCTTCCGCCGCGCCGACCGCAAGGCTCGCCACGCATAGCATCGCCGCGAGCGCAGTGCGCATGCCGGTCGCGGACTTCCCTTCCATCATCCGTGTCCTCCCAATTCTGCCCGCTCTTCGAACCCCTTAGAGGGACCCAAGGCCACCGAGCAGGTACCGGACTGTCAGGAAGTACCGCTTGCCGCGGTAATCGTACCCGTAGCCGATGGGCGAGTTGTTGGTGGAGAAGACCTCGGTACCATCCACGACCGGTGGCGGCGTATCAAACACGTTGCGGATGCCGCCGCGGATCTGCCACGCATCGCCAAGCCGGCCGACGGAGACGCTGTGCAGGTAGTACTCGTCGGCGAAGCCCACGTCCCGGCACAGAAGATCGTTCGGTGGCCCGAGGCAGGTGTCAGATGCTCCCGTAATCGCGTCCTCCCAGTCGTCAACCCCGCCGGGATCCTGGTCGACGCTTCCGAGGTAGAAGGTGGACCATGCGAAGCGCCATTTGCCGTACTCTGCCCGGACGTTCAGTTGACCCTGAAATTCCGGATAGCCCCACTCGTCGTAATAGTTGTCGAAGTCCTCATCGCCCTGATCGTTGATGAAGAGGTCCGACGCTTCGATCTGGCGGTGCATGGTGAGGTCGATGGTGACGTCGATGGCCCGGTCGAAGACGGTCCAGGAATCCTCGAAGGCGATGTTCAGGTCCACGCCCCGGTGGATTTCGCTGTCGCGGTTGATGAAGCTCCGGTCGACGTAGTCGATGAACGGCATGACGGGATCGGACTCGCGCTGGATGCGCGGGCAGAACGAGCCGCCGGTGGTCGAATTGTAGCAGTCGTAGACGATATAGCCCGGCGTCGGTTCGATGATCGAGTCGTTGACCTCGATCTCGTAGTAGTTCATCCCGATGGACAGGTCGAAGGCGTTGGTGAACTCCTGCTCGTAGGCGAATCCCGCGGACAGGGACTCCGAGCGCTCTTCCTGCACGCCGGTCGTTCCCCCCGCTCCGACTTCCACGCTGTAACTGTTGAACCCGTTATTGTGAGCGACGGTCGGATCGACGCCGTTTGCGCGGCAATTGTCGAGCACATGCTGTTCCCGGTCGTCGTTCTCGGGAATGTAGCTCCCTGTCAGATCGTCGATCGCGTCTGCCGGGATCAGGCACGGGTCGAAGACGTTGAGAAACCCTGTCTGCGGCACGATGAACAGTTCCCGCAGATTCGGCGCGCGATAGGACGTGCCGGTGGTGGCCCGCAGCAGCAGCGAGCTGATGGGACGGTACGCCATCTTGTAGGAGTGCGTCCAGGCGCCGCCGTAGAACTCGTCGTCGGTGAATCGCGCCGAGACATTGAACACCAGCTCTTCTGCCGCGGGTTGTCCCGCGATCACGGGAATCTCGATTTCGCCGAAAAACTCCCGCGTGTACTTGTCGCCAATGGCGCCGCCATCCGCGAAGTAACCGAAGAAGAGTCCGTCGCGGGCGACGTGATCCGGGATCGACTCGAGGTCGTCAATGCGGTACTCGAAACCGATTCCCCCAACGATCCAGTCGGAGGGAAGCTGGAACAGGTTGCCGGTCATGTAGAAGGAAACCAGCGTCTGGTCGTAGACCGTCTCGAAGTCGCGGTCGTCCATGACATAGTTTCGCTCGGCCGCTGTCGCGAAGTCGCCGACCACACTTGCCGGATACAGGGACGGCGCGAACAGGTTCACCGGCACGCAACCCGCCGCGACATCGGACGCAAGCTGCGCGCCGGTGTCGTTTTCGCACGGCGTATGGGTGGTCGAGTACGCGCCGAGGGCGTAATCGAGCTTGTCCTCCCGGACGCCCGGTCGCCTCGACGTCCCGTCGGATGTCGTCTGCACGACGCCGAAGTCGAACGTCCAGTTGCTCAAGCTGCCGAAATCCATCCACGGCAGATCGCCCGACACCCCTCCGACGACTCGAAGCTGTGCGATGTCGACGTAGGACTGTACGCGGTCTCCGCGCACGGACACGATCGGTCGCGTTCTGACCGGTCCCATGGGAGGACTGTAGAGGAACCCGAATGCGGGAGCACCGTAGGTGGCAAGCATCTGTTTCTGGAAGTTGGGATTGTTCAGGAGCGCGTTATAGGCGAGGCCGCAGTCGACGCCGTTCTCGGCTGCAGGGTTGCAGATATTGAACGGGTTGTTCGCGGGGACCCAGGGAAACAACTGGTACGCGCCAGAGTCGCTGAAGAAGTCCCGCTTGGTCCAGAGGACCTCGAAGAACGGCGTGAGGTTCATGTCGCCTTCGAGCGTGTATTCGCCGTACGTCATGAAGGAGTCTTGCGTAATGTCGGGACGCAGATGCGCGAACTGCCTCTTGCCATTGAGATCGTAATCGCGGAAGCTGACATCCGCCTGGCCGTCGCCGTCGCCGTCGACGCCGAACCTGCCGAACATGGACGATTCCGAAAAGTCCGGCCAGCCGCCGTTGCTATAGCCGGGCGTGTAGTAGATGCTGCCTATGCGTCCCGGGGGAACAATTACGCGTCGCGCCAGAGAACCGAACGCACAATCGTCCCATTTCATGCGGTAGACCTGCGTATAAAAGATTCCTCCCTGTTGCCGACGCTTCCCGGCCTGGTCGACTTCCTCGTGCCGCAGGCAGCCCGCGGTCCATGGACGATCATCGAGGGTCACCGGATCCCACTCCGACCGTTCGATGGCAGCGCCGACGAAGCCGCGGTCGAAATTCTTGCCCCAGGTCAGGGTCATCTTGCTCTCGAAGCCCTTTTCGTGTTTGGGTGCCGTCGGGGAGACGTCGAACTCGAAGCCGTCGAAGTCCTTGCGCAGGAGGATATTGGCAACGCCTCCGATCGCGTCGGAACCGTAGACCGACGATGCGCCGTCGAGCAACAGGTCGAATTGCCCCACGAGGGACCCCGGAATGAGGCCGACGTTGGGACTGACGGGTGCTCCCTCGACGCCGGACGGGGCCATGCGGCGGCCGTTGATCAATATGAGGGTGCGGTTTCCGCCCAGGCCCCGAAGACTGACTTCCGTGGCGCCGGGACCGTTGTCTAGCACGTATCCCTGGAAGGTGAGGTCGACCTGGTTGCCGGTCGACGCGCTGGATTCGCGCAGGATGTCGTCGGCGTCAATGAGACCGGCTTCCCTTGAGACCTCTGCCGTGATGATCTGCAGCGGCGCGATGCTGGAATAGGTGTCCCGCTTCAGCCGCGAGCCGGTGACGACGACGAGTTCGTCAGCCGTTGGCTCCTCGTCTTCCGCTACAGGCACCACCTCTTCGATTTCGGCGGCGGGCGCCTCCTCTTGGGCCGCTTCGTCGGCTTCGTTTTCCTGCGCAAGAATCTGCTGCGAAAAGGCGATCAGGCAACCCGACAGAACCAGGCGGACAAGGTTCTGCATCCACGGTGTTTGCTTCTTTTCGGCTGCGTCCATTGTTTCCCTCCTTCGCGCTCCCGTCGTGTGGGGCGACATGGATCGCCGGCATGTTTGGCCGGGCGACGTTAACGCAATGTTCGAACTACTACCGTCGTGTCTTTACCTCTTGAACTCGGCTTCAGCCAAACTTCATGGTGGCACAGCACGGTTGCGGCGAACATTACACCCCGCAGGACGATTTCGCACGTAAATTCGAGCAATATTCTCGACAAGATTTGAGCCGGTTCGGACATATTGGAAGCACTGTCTCCGAGGAAGCGCGGATTTCTCTGGTGAAGCGCCAAAGCAGACGACAGACGTCAGAACGTGGTCAGGGCATTTCGTCACTCTTCCGCCTCGAGTTCCGCCGGGCGATTCGGCGGAAAACAACGTGCCACCGGAGAGGGTGTTTGGGTGAGCATGCGTATCAACGCCGAGCTTGAAGGTGGTTCCTGCAGCGACATACTAACGAGCCGCGGGGCGAAGCTGCCTCACTCGCCCGATCGAAGAATCCTCCAACGACTGACGCCACCTGTCTTTCCTGTTCCGGCAGGGACGATCCTTCACCGCATCTACTTTCGAGGCGGCCGGTACGCCTGCACATGGAAGTCGCTCCGACACTTCGGTCCGGCGGATGCGCGATTCGATCATCACAAGCGGGACAGGTCGGGCCGACCGTTCGATCAAGCGCGCGGAATCATCTGTCTCGCCAGCGATATCCCCACTGCATTGGCCGATGTGTTTCAGGTCGGTCGAATGGTCGACCGAGAACGACACCAGCCATGGCTCGCGTCCTTCGCCCTCACTCGAGAAGTCCGGTTGCTGGACCTGAGCGGGATGTTCTGTGTTCAGGCCGGCGGATCGATGAAACTCATCAGTGGCCCAAAGACATACGCCCGGAACTGGTCGCGCGCCTTCTACGCCTGCTATGGGAACATTGAGGGCATCTGCTATCCCTCATCTCTCACCAATCGTCCGGTCGCGGCCCTCTACGAACGTGTGTCGCAATCTCCGCCGTTCCCCTCGACACCAGCCCTGCATCGAGCGCTAACGGACGCGCTGCTTGTCGATCCCATTCGTGGGGCTTGTCGGGATATCGGATACAACTTCCTGTAGTGGCCGTCCGGGCGCAGGTTCGCCCTGGCTATCGCCTGGCACTTCGGTCCCGAAAGTCGATCTGACCGGACAGTTCGGATCCGTCCGTTGATCCGACGATTCAGTCAAGGCGTTGAACGGCGTCAAGCAGGGCTCGAATGGTCGCGTTGAGGCGGTGCCGCCCGCCGGGACGCCAGCCGAGGGACCGAAGTCCGTCGCAGCGCATGATGTGGTCCGGCGGCGGCATCTCCTTCGGCAACGGGAGGGACCCGGCCGCCACGCCCTGCGCGGCGTACATGCGCTGGGCGATCTCGCGGGTGCCGAGAACGAGGTCGGAACAGTTGAAGGCTCGGCCCGCGACATCCTCTTCGGGCGCGTTGAGCAGGAGCCAGACCGCGGTCGCCACGTCGTCGCCGTGGACTTCGGTTGAAGTGCGCGCCACGGATACAGGCCGTCCGGATGCCACCGCCCGCGCCATGTCGAACCACTTGCTGCGGGCGACTGGATGCGTGATCCCGTAGACCCCCGTGGGCCTGATGCAGGTCGTGCCGGGATATACGGTGGCCAGGGCTTCCAGGGCAACCTTGAGCGCGCCGTAGTGCGTGTCGGGGGACGTCGGATGCCTGTCGCCGACGCGCGTGCTGACCGGGCCGCCGAAGACCGCCCGGCTGGACAGGACGACGACGCGGCCGACGTTGTTTGTTTTCGCGGCGTGCACGAGGCGCAGGCTCCCCAACAGGTTGGTCTGCCAAAAACCCTCGACATCGTTGCCCTCGCCGCCGCGATAGTGACCGGGCAAGTGATCGTAGGCCGAGTGCACGAGCGTATCGGCGCCTTCCACCAGGGTGTCCAGCGCCGCCTCGGTGTTCAGGTTGCCCTCGATCCAGGTTACCGGGAAGTCGAAACCGGTCCGGTCGCTGTCGGGACGGGCCAGCGCCACGATGTCGCAGCCTTCGGCGGCGAGGCGGGCGGCGATGAAGCGGCCGACGATCCCGGTGGCGCCTGTCAACGCGACTCTCATCGCTGCGCGGGGGCGCGAATGTCTTCCGGAATCGGCCGACCCTCGAGCACCCGGTACCACAGGTCGATCAGCGGTGCGAGCAGGTCGCGCTTGGGGTGATCTCTCTGCCAGGGCTTCTCGTACTGGTAGTGAACCACCTTGACGCTCGGCCAATGCCAGAGATCGGGCTGGTTGAAGAAGATGTACTGCAATACGTTGTAGGTGTAGGGCAATCCATGCCAGTCGGGGTAGTACGACTCGAGGAAGGTCTGATCGGTGCGCCGCCAGAACACGTCCGGGGTGTCCAGCCGTTCGAGCATTCCCTCGTAGGTGTTCTCACTGGGCTGGGCGACGAAAACCCCGGAGTTCATCCGGTGCATGTCCGCAAGGGACTCGTAGAGGTTGGGAGCGGCCGAGAATTCCGGGTAGCCGAACAGCTTGTCGATGTTGCGCACGGCGATGGCGTCGGCGTCGATGAAGACGATCCGCTCGTGCTCGGTGAGGCGCCAGAGCTCGAGCTTCATGAAGTTGTCGATGGGATCGTGGAATGCGGGCTTTTCGCCCTTGGTGAACGGGCTCCTCGCATGCTGCGACGCGCGGCTGTGGCGCGCCTGGAAGGCCTTTGACATCGCCGGCTTCCCGGTTTCCCGGACGATGCACCCTTCGGCTTCGAGCCGGTCGAGCCCGGGCGTTCCGGGCTTCGCCATCACGAGGAGGGGGCAGGCGGCCGAGACGCGTTTCAGCGAACGCGCGAGCGCCGTCGCACCCAGCGCGTAGTCCGCGTTGGTCACCAGGGTCGCATAGGCGAACACGGCCTGTGCCCTGGCTCAAGAGGATCCGCAGCTACGGATGAATCGGGAGGTCCCCGGACTATCCGATCGCGTCGCCATTGGCACTGGCGAGGTGCTCGGCCCGTTCCTTGGTCCAGGCGGCCGTGCTGAGGATCCGGTTGCGGTCGATCCGGTGCGCGTACTTCTTCGCCACATCGACGAGCTCTTCCAGCAGCCCTTCTCTCAGCGTTGTCGGTTGCAGGCCAAGATCGAGCAGGTGTTCGTTACTGACGACGAGTTCGTTTTCCGCCGCTTCGTTCCGGGGGTTCGGCAGCCACGCGATTTGCGCGCCGGTCATGTCCTGGATCATGTGGGCGAGGTCGCGCAGACGATGGGTTTCGGTCATCTGGTTGAAAATCTGCGTTCGCTCGCCGCGCTTCGGCGGATTCCTGAGCGCGAGTTCGATACAGCGCACGCAGTCCTGGATGTGAATGAACGCTCGCGTCTGGCCGCCGGTACCATGCACTGTCAGCGGGTAACCGATGGCGGCCTGGATCAGGAAGCGGTTGAGCACGGTCCCGTAGTCGCCGTCGTAGTCGAAACGGTTGATGAGTTGCACGTGGCGCCGGGTCTGGTCGGTGTGGGTGCCCCACACGATGCCCTGGTGCAGGTCGGTGATGCGCAGGCGATCATTCTTGGCGTAGAACTGGAACATGAGCTGATCCAGGCACTTGGTCATGTGGTAGATGCTGCCTGGATTGGCTGGATAGAGGATCTCCAGGGGAGTGGTGCTGCCGTCATCGAGACGGATGTCCACGGGGAGATAGCCTTCGGGAATCGTCGCGCCGACGTTGGCGTAGCCGTACACGCCCATGGTGCCGATGTGTACCAGGTGCGCGTCGAGGGAGAGTTCGACGAGCGCGTTCAGCACCTGGTGGGTGGCGTTGACGTTGTTCGAGACCGTGTAGTTCTTGTGCCGGTCGCTCTTCATGGAATAGGGGGCCGCGCGCTGCTTCGCCAGGTGCACGATGGCGTCGGGACGCACATCGGCGAGCCAGTTCTTCAGGCCCGGGTAGTCGGTGGCGACATCGATGCGTTCGAAGCCGAGATCGCGCCCGGTGACTTCCCGCCAGACGCGCCGGCGCTCCTGGATGGAGTCCATCGGCGTCAGGGACTGCACGCCCAGTTCCGTATCGATCCACCGCCGGCTCAGGTTGTCGGCGATGAACACTTCGAAGCCGAGATTCGAGAGGTGCAGCGTCGCCGGCCACCCGATGAACCCGTCGCCTCCCAAAACCGCGATTCGCATATCGCGACCCCCGCCGATTGTCCGCGTCTCGAAAGCCTATGTTACCGCTTCGCGCCGGTGCGTTCGATGCTGCTGGCCGAGAGGATGTCGGGCCATGTCCGGCCCTGGCGGTCGAACAGCATCCAGGCGTGGCCGAGACCGAGGCAGGCAAGGCTCAGGATTCCCCCGGCGATCCTGAGGTGTGCCTGCCGCAGGCCAATGGGCGCATTGCCGTCCGTCACCCGCAGGCGCCACGCCAGCATGCCGAGCGTCTGGCCCCGCCGCGTCCAGAAGAAGAGGAAGAAGGCGTACGCTTCCGCGAGGAGCAGGACCTGGACCCAGAAACCCGTGACCGCGGCTCCGGTCGCCGCCACCAGGACAACGAGAGTCAGTATCCACATGGCGAGGATGACGAGAGCGTCGTAGAGCATGGCGAGCAGGCGCAGGTGCAACCCCGCGCTGCTTTTGGCCGGTGCGGACATCAGAAGACGACGGTGCCATCCGTGTCGATGCGCGCCTGACGGCCGCAGAACTCTTCCGTGGCCATTGCCCCGAGCACCTCGGCGTCCCTGGTGTTCGCCCAGGCCCTTCGGCCATCGGGGAGCCTGCAGGCGGCCAGGCCGAGATCGGATTCGCCCCGCCCGAACATGACGGTATACGACTCGATCTCCACCGGACCTTCGGCCGACTCCGCGAGTTCGCGCGTCGGCATGGCGTCCACCCGGTCCTGCGGCGTTTCGTGGCGGAATGCCCAGGCCGGTGGCTCCGAGGCGAACAGGCAGAACGCATGCTTGGTCAGGAATCCGCCATTGCCGGTTACGAGGCCGACCTCGCCCGGGTTGCCGCGCAGCACCTCGGTCATGCGGGCGATGCCGTGCATCGCGTAGTTGTTCAGCGGACCTCCGGCGAACGCCATGCCGCCGGTCACCGTCAGCGGCCGCTCCTCGTCGATTCCGAGTTCCGCTGTGGCCACCTGGACGGCGGACGGGAAACAGCTATAGATATCCATGTGCTGGATGTCGTCGACATCGAGGCCGGCCATCTCGATACAGCGGTTGCCGGCGATGCGCAGTCCCGGTGAGGTATGAAGGTTGTCGCGATGCGACACGGCATGGGTGTCGTGCGCTTCGGTGGATACCCAGGGGAAAATCCACTTCGAGGGGGGAATGCCGAGGCGTCGCGCCACCTCGGTGGAAGTGAGGATCAAAGCCGCCCCCTGGTCAACTTTCTCATTGGAATTCATGAGCTTGAGATAGGGAACGGAGACGGGTCGATTGCCTGGTCCCGGAGTGCGGATCTCGACCGCGCCCTTCGGCTCCCGCATCCAGGCATGCGGATTTCCCGCCGCGACAAGGCTGAAGCCCGCCCACAGGCGGGAAATGCGTTCGAGGTGGGCGTCGAGCCCTTCGCCCCGCGCGTGCCGGATCGCGTTCTCGAAGATGGGGTACATCTGCACCGGGTTCACGATCCCGCGCGATGCCTCGGCGCGGTGGCGCATCCGTAGCTCCTCTGCGACCGCCGGGTCGTCGACGTACTGCTCGACCTGCGCAACACCCACCAGGACCGGAGTCGTCTCGCTCGTTCTCATGGAATTGCTGCCCGCTGCCTTGCGAACGGCATGATACGTGAAGGGAGGCCCCGGCCGTTCGGGAACCCGTTGGGGACCCGTTGGGGACCCGTTTGACTTCGTGTCTGTTGAATCAGATATTTCTGATATGACCGAAACACCTGAAACTCGTTTGCCGGTGGCGGTGGAGAATTTCATCCTGCGCTGGGGCGACATGGGGACGCACTGGGGCATCAATCGTTCGATCGCCCAGATTCACGCATTGCTGTACCTGTCGGAGCACGCGCTGACGGCGGAAGAGATTTCGCGTCAGCTCGGTATCGCGCGTTCGAACGTCAGCAACTCCCTGCGCGAACTGGTCGGCTGGAAGCTGGTGCGCCGCGTCTCCGTTCGCGCGGACCGGCGTGACTATTTCGAGGCGGAGACGGATCTTTGGGAGATCGTCACGCGCATCGCCGAGGGCCGCAAGGCGCGTGAAATAGACCCGGTCCGCCTGGCCCTCAAGGAGTGCATCGCCGAAGCCGAGGCCGATCCCGACGTGAGTGGTGTCGCCATGACGCGCCTCGCGGACATGATGGCGTTCATCGACACGATGAACAACTGGTACGGGCAGATGCTGACCCTCCCGAAGAGCACGCTCGTGGCGCTGATCAGCATGGGGTCACGGGTGGTCCGGGCGCTGAGGCCGGGCAGAAGCATCGAGCCGACGGGGCGCTAACGGATGACATGACCGACTTCACGTGCGGCGTTCTTCAGAAGGGTGATCATCCCGGGGTCGTCCAGCGCCTTGTGAAATCGCGGTGAGTTTGGCAGTGCTACTGCGGGGTCGACACGGTCATTCAGCACGATGGCCACGGCGTTTGCATGCATCGAGGAGGGATAGGCGAGGCCCTGCGCCTTCGAGTAGGCAACGTATAGTTCCCAAGCCCAATTGCGGCTCACGGATCGCGCGCCGGTCATGAGCCCCATCGAGGCACCGATGCGTGTCGGGAACGCGCCGGTGAGGTCGAGAAGCTTGAGCGGCTGCGTCACCGGGAATCCGACCAACGCCGGTTTGCGGTGGGAGCGATGGATCGTGCGGGTTTTCTGGAAGACTTCCGCGAGGCAGGTGACGGGGTTTAGTGCCAAGTACATGACGGAACGACCTTCGGCCGGCTGGCCTTCTGGCTGGTGATCGAACCGCGCGTCGGTAGGGCCGAACGTTCGGAACTGATTCCAGCGGGACGGGTGCTCGCCGCCCCGGAAGTACACACGCCACAGCTCGTCACCGGGCTCGACAGGGCGCCACTCGGGAGCGGTGGAGTCGAGTGTGTCGAGATTCGGGTATTGGGGAACCTTCGGCACTACCGATCCGGCAGCACCTTGAGTACGGCGTTGACATCGAGTCCAGCATTCAACCAACCAAGCGGTGACATGTCTTGCAGGTCCGGATCGGTAGTGGTGATCCAGCGTTGCACCGACACGGGATCGAGATCGGCAATTGCCTGATTCACTCGGCTGATATTCGGTACGAGTCTCTGATCGGCGAGCTGGTAGACGGGGATGTACCAGCGTCCATCGGCATTGACGTCAGTATATGCCCCGCTCGTCCAGGTACTGTCGCCAGCGCTCGACAGAGCCCTGGATGTCGGCCAGTCGCCCTGAGACCCCGGCTGCGATGTCGGGATGCGTGAATATGTACGCTTCGTTCTGCTGGATCGCGTGGAGCGTCATGTCCCCCACGATGGAAGGGTCGAGCATGCCGTCGAGGAACTTCGCGTAGGCTTCGAGATTCATCGGCTGAGGATCGGAACCCGGCTGCGCCCGGAGCGCATCCGGACGGGTGCGCCCCGAGGTAAAGATGTTGGTGTCGACGAAGCCGGGACAGAGCACGGATACGCCGATGTTTCGCGATGCAAGTTCGGCGCGCATCGTCTCGGACAGTCCGACGACGGCGAACTTGGTGGTGTTGTAGACGGAAAGGCCCGGTACCGGCACGTGTCCCGCAAGGGAAGCCGTGTTCACGATGTGGCCGCCTTCGCCGTGCGCGACGATGCGCGGCAGGAAGGTCTGGACACCGTTGACAACGCCTTGCAGGTTGACGCCGAGGACCCAGTCCCAGTCGTCGTAGGACAGCTCCTCGATGGGACCCGCGAGACCGACGCCGGCGTTGTTGCAGACCACGTGAACCTTGCCGAAGGCGTGCTCCGTCTCGTCAGCGGCGCGGGCCATGGCGTCCCGGTCGGTGACATCCGTGCGCAGCCCGATCACGGGGGCGTTGCCCGGCGCGAAGGACGCGATGGCCGCATCGAGGGCCTGCTCCTCGATATCCGCGATCGCAACCTTCATGCCGGCCGCGCAGAACGACCGCGCCATGGCCAGGCCGATCCCGCTGGCGCCGCCGGTGACGAATGCGACCTTTCCCGCTACGTCGCGCACTTTCGTGAATCCCTGTTAGGAGGAGGAAAAGGGATGGTACTACGGCGAATCCGTGTGTCCGGCGCCGGGATTCGGGGTGGCCGCGCGAACGGTGGTGTTGGGCATGTGGCCGAGGCGGGTTGAAATTCGCGGGCAACCTTCTAAGAATATGCGCCGCTTCTACAGGCGGGAAGGATCGACGGGTGATTGAGGCACGGGAGCTGACGCGGCGCTTCGGCGAAAACGTGGCGGCGGATTCGGTGAGTTTCACCATAGGGCAGGGTGAAATCGTCGGTCTGCTCGGGCACAACGGCGCCGGCAAGACGACGGTCATGAAGCTGTTGACGGGTTTCCTCGAACCGAGTTCGGGAGCGGCGGAAATAGACGGGCAGGATGTGACCGAACACGCAGCGGAGGTGCGGCGCAAGGTGGGCTACCTGCCGGAAACGGTGCCGCTGTATTCGGAAATGACGGTGGTCGACTACCTCGAATTCGCGGCCACGGTTCGGGGCGTGCCCGCGTCCGAACGCTCTTCCGCCGTTGGCCGGGTAGTGGAGGCGACGGGCCTGAACGAACACGCGCTTGCCGTCATCGACACCTTGTCCAGGGGTTTCAAGCAGCGTGTCGGCGTGGCCCAGGCGATTCTGCACTCACCCCGGTTCCTGATCCTGGACGAACCTACCAGCGGCCTCGATCCGGCGCAGACGCAGGAGATGCGGGACCTTATCCGCCGCCTGGCGGAGTCCGCCACGGTGATCCTTTCTACCCACATCATGCAGGAAGTGGATGCCGTGTGTGACCGGGTGATGATTCTCCGGGCCGGGGAACTCGCACTGGACGAGAAACTTGCCGACCTGCAGCGAAGCGAACGCCTGTTCGTGGGTACGGACGCCGAACGCGAGGCCCTGGCGGAAGCTGTTGGCGAGCGCGTCGACCTCGATGCCGCGGACGGCGGCTGGTTCCTCACCTTCGACCGCCCGCCGGGCGACGACCTCTCCGCTGAAGTTGCGGCGAGCCTGGTCCGGTCGGGAATCGCGTTTCATGCGCTGCAACGGGAGAAGCGCGACCTGGAGACCGTTTTTCGCCGTGTGAGTGGCACCGATGTCTGATAGCGCCATGGAGGGAAAGAGCCTGGCACGTTGGCCGTGGGATACGGTGGGCGCGATCGTCCGCAAGGAACTGGCGCTCTTCTTCGGTTCGCCCATCGGGTACCTGTTCCTGCTCGCGTACCTGGGCGTAACGCTGTTCGTCTTCTTCTGGGGCGAGGCATTTTTCGCGCGCAACATCGCGGATGTACGCCCGATGTTCGAATGGTTGCCGATCCTGCTGGTGTTCCTGGCCGCCGCGTTGACGATGCGCATGTGGAGCGAAGAGCGCCGGATCGGTACGCTCGAGTTCGTGGTCACCGTGCCGGCGAGCGCGTGGCAGTTCGCCGCCGGCAAGTTCCTCGCCTGCTGGGCGCTGCTGGCGGTGGCCCTGGCGCTGACCCTGCCGCTGGCCGTCACGGTCGCGTTCCTCGGAGACCTGGACTGGGGCCCGGTCTTCGCCGGCTATGTCGCGGCGCTCCTGCTCGGCGCGGCTTACCTCTCCATCGGCCTCTTTGTCAGCGCGAAAACCGACAACCAGATCGTCGCGCTGATTCTCGCCACGTTCTCCTGCGGTGTGTTCTACCTCGTGGGAAGCCCGTTCATCGCGGAGCTGTTTGACAACGAAGTCGGCGATGTCCTGCGCGCGCTCGGGGCGGGATCGCGCTTCGAGTCCATAACGCGGGGGGTCCTCGACCTGGGCGACCTCTACTACTACGTGTCGATCGTCGGGGTCTTCCTGGCGCTGAATGTCTACGCCATCGAAAGCCACGGCTGGGCTGACGACGGCCCGGAAGGGCGGCACCGTAACGCCCAGCGGCTGACTGCGCTGGTTGCTCTCAATTTCATCGCCGCCAACTTCTGGCTCGCGGGTTTCGGGGCGCTCCGGTGGGATGTCACCGAGGGCAGGCAGTTTTCGATTTCCGACGCCACCCGCTCCTACCTTTCGCAGCTTCAGGAACCCTTGCTGGTGCGGGGATATTTCAGCAACAAGACGCATCCCCTGCTGGCGCCCCTCGTGCCGGAGATGCGCGACCTGCTGACGGAATACGAAGTCGCGGCGGACGGTCGCCTGCGTCTCGAACTGGTTGATCCCGCCACCGCGCCGGATGTGGAGGACGAGGCGAACTCGAAGTACGGCATCCGGCCGGTGCCGTTCCAGGTTGCGGACCGTTATCAGTCGAGTCTTGTGAGTTCCTACTTCGACGTCCTGGTCCAGTACGGGGACGAGTACGAAGTGCTCGACTTTCGCGACCTGATCGAAGTCAAGGTGACCGGCGAATCGGACCTCGACGTCCGGTTGCGCAACCCCGAATACGACCTCACGCGCGCCATCAAGAAGGTGCTGTACGGTTTCAGGGGAGGTGGCGACGTGTTCGACGCCATCAGCGAACCCGTCGCGTTTACCGGATACATCTCCCGTGACGAGCGGCTGCCGGCTGCGCTTGTGGACCTCAAGGGCGAACTGGATGTCGTGCTCGACGAGTTGATCGCCGAGTCGGACGGAAAGTTCACGCCCTCGATACACGACCCGGACGCCGGCGACGGCGCGCTCGCGTCGGAGATCGAGGAGCGGTACGGGTTTACGCCCATGGCGGCGAGCCTGTTCGATCTCAATACGTTTTACTACTACCTGACGCTTTCCGATGGCGAGACGGTGGTGCAGGTACCCATCCCGGAATCGCTCGATGCGGACGGCCTGAGGCGTGGCCTCCTCGAGGGACTGAAGCGGTTTGCGGAGGGCGTGCTGAAGAAGGTGGCTGTGCACCTGCCGCCTGCACCGAATCCATACATGCAGCAGCAGATGCCGGTCCCGCCGGGGGATCAGTTCGAAAACCTGCGCAGTTTCCTGGCGGTGGACTTCGACATCGCGACAGAGAGCCTCGACGACGGCGACGTGGGGGCGGGCGCGGGCGTGCTGCTCGTGGTCGATCCCGGCGCGCTCGGCGAGAAGGAAGTCTTTGCGATCGACCAGTTCCTCATGCGAGGGGGCACGGTAGTCGTTGCGGTCGGCGCGTTCGAAGTGCTCCTCTCCCCGCAATCGCTCACGTCGATGGCCAGGAATAGCGGGCTGGATGACTGGCTCGCGCACCACGGCGTCGTGATCGACAAGTCCTTCGTCATGGATGCTGCAAACTCGGCCTTCCCGGTGCCGGTCCGCCGGCAGGTGGGCGGTTTCAGCTTCCAGGAACTCGTCATGCTCGACTATCCGTACTTCGTGGACGTCCGGGACGGGGGCCTGAACCAGGACTTCATGCCCACATCGGAACTGCCGCAGGTGACATTCGCCTGGGGGTCCCCGGTCGATATCGACGGGGAAGCGAACGCGGACCGCGCGGTGACGGCGCTGCTCGAGAGCTCAGCCGGGGCATGGCGTTCCACGTCGACGGACGTGATGCCGAGCGTGGGAGAAAACGCCGAGACGCCGTTCGTTCCGACCGGCGACGTCGGAGTCGTGACGTTGGCGGGAATGATCGAGGGACGTTTCGACTCGTTCTTCGAGGAATCTCCGCTGCTTGCCGGGCAAGCGGAAGATCCGGTCGAGGAAGACGGGGCGGCGGCAGACGGCGGGGGGGAAGGAGATGCGGCCACCGACGCTGAAGATGAGATCGGTGCCGTAACGAGCGTGATCGGGCGGTCGCCGGAGTCAGCCAGGCTCGTCGTCATCGGATCCAGTTCGTTCCTTGCGGACCAGACGCTGGCCATGATCGGTTCAGCGGACGGTACGCGGTATGCGAACTCCGTCCAGTTCATCGCCAATCTCGTGGACTGGGCCGTCGAGGACCAGGCCCTCCTGTCGATCCGCGGCCGTGGCCATTTCAACCGCACCCTGGCCCCGATTGACGAGAACGCGCAGCGGGTCTGGGAATATGCCAACTATGCCGTCGCCGTATTGGCCGTGTTCGGCGCATTTGTCCTCCATGTTGCATGGCGAGCGCGGCGCCGGCGCCGGCAGACCGCATGGCTTGGGGCGGCATCGTGAACCGGCAGGCAATCCTGGCAGGCGTCCTGCTCGTGCAACTGATCGCCGTCGCCCTGGTGTGGGGGCTGCAGGCGCGTCCCGGGGACGCGCCGCCGGTTTTCCTCAGTTTCGACGCCGGCAACGCGGACACGATGACCGTGGCCGATGCCGAAAGCACCGTGACCGTCTCCCGGGCCGACGGCGAGTGGACGCTATCGAACGGACTGCCGGCCGACGGCGGCAAGATCGATGGTGTTCTTCAAAAACTGTCGGATCCCGGTCCCGGCTGGCCGGTGGCGACCAGCGAGACGGCCATGCGGCGGTTCGAGGTGGTCGAAGAGACGCACCAGCGCCACGTGACAATCGGCGCCGGCGAAGAGACCCTGGCGGACATATACCTCGGGACATCGCCCACTTTCGGCAGGGTGCATGCGCGCCACGTGGACGGCGGGCCGGTGTATGCCATCGGTTTCTCGAACTACGAAGCGGGCGCGAAACAGTCCGACTGGCTGAAAAAGTCGCTGCTGCAACCCGAGGGTGAAGTGCAATCCGTCACCCGCGCGACCGCGAGCGGCGAGTGGACGCTGACGACGACGGACGGCACCTGGACCAGCGATGGCGTGGAACTCGACCAGGAGGAGACGAACACGTTCGTCGACCGGCTCCGAAGACTGAATGTGCTGGACCTCGTCGATGCCGAACTGCCTGAAGAGCCGGGCACGACGTTTGTCGTGGTGGACGACGCGGGCGTACACGAGCTGGCGCTGTTCGCGCTCCCGGATGACGACTACGCGGCGATATCCAACCGGTTCGAAGGGGTGTTCGGAATCTCGTCCTACATCGCGGAACAGCTCGAAACGCCGCTTGAAGACCTGGCCGTTGACGTGCCGGACGCGGACGAGAGTGGCGAGCCGAGCCCGGCTGCGGATTTATCGGGGGATCAGCAGGGCTAAACGAGGCCTGGCGCCGCCCTGCAAGGCCTCGTCAGTCGTCCACTCCGCCCGGGTAGTCGCTCTGGCGTGGGTCGCGACCTCCCGGAAACCCGCGTGCGCGAGGTGCGTCCCCCCGGCGTCCGCGCCGGTCCCGAGCCCGGGGCGGGGGCCCCGCCTGCTGCGCTTCGGCGGTGAGCGTTGCGACGTACGCGACGCCATCGGTCACGACGGGCTTGCCTTCCTCGAATCTCGGGGCGTAGCGGTACTTCCGGATCATGGTGATCGCAACGTCGTTGAGTGCTTCCTCGGACGATTCAGTAACCGATGCATTCCGTACGTAACCCTGCTCGTCGATCGTGAACTCGAGCGAGACTTCGCCGGACAGCTTGTCGTCAATGGCCTCCTTGGAATACTCCGGTCTCGCGCTGTAGATGGGCGTGGGGGGTGCCGACCATGGCTCCCGCTCGCCGAGGGCAACGCAGTGTTCGGTCGCGCGTTCGGGCTGTTCCATGTTTTCGTACAACTCGACGAGACGGGTCCGGATCGTCTTCTCCATCTGCCGCATCGGCGCTTCGTCGGTTCTGAAGGCTGTCAGGGAGTCATCGAAATGCTCGGCGGCCTTCTGGAACTGGCGCCTGCCGGCGGCCCACATGCCCATGTGGAAGGATGTGAGCCCAAGCCGAAGGTCGTTCTCCTGCAACTTCTTCTCGTAGATTGCATGGGCGCTCTGGATGAATTGCTCGGCAAACCGGATGCCTCCCCGGTTCAGCAGCTCCCGAGCGATTTCGTAGCACTGCTGGGCGCGATACAGATCGTTTTCGTGGTTGCCCGCCAGCCAGGACGCGCGACTGAAGTACTCGAGCGCCTCCCTGGGCCTGCGGGGGTCGAACTTCACCCGGCCAAGCTGAACCAGGGCCGGCACGAGTTCGATCGCATCCGTGCCGTAGTGGTCCTCGAGGACCGAGAGCTTCCCGCGGAGGACCCTTCCGGACTGCCTGTACTCCCCGGAGTCGTTCAGCAGGACCGCGTAGTTGACGGCAAGGTTCGCGGTATTGATGTTCTTCTTCCCGAAGAGCTTCGAACCGAGGGTGTAGGCTTGTGACGCGGCGTCCAGGGCCTTGGAGGTTTCCTTTGCTTCGATGTGTTGTTGATACGCTTGGTAGACGCGCTGAAACTCGGCCCTGTCGTCGGCGTTGCCGGCCGACCCGACGAACAGGAGGAGCCAAGCCATCGCCCCTGTCGTGAGCACCTTTGCGCGATGCGACATGAGAACCCCCCACAGTTTCTGGAGTCCGAGCATATATGAAGCGACCATACGCGTCACAGACTTTGCGGGGGTGGCCGAGGCATGTCCTCCTCGCCGCGATTCTGGGTTCCGCGGGATGGCTTTGCGGCGAACCGCCGGTGCCCGCGGACACCCTGACGCTTGAACTCGAATACGACGTGTTCATTCGGGGTGTTCGTGTGGGCGAAGCGCGAATCCATGCCGAGACCGGGGGCGGTGGATACCGCGTCTGCGGAACCATGCAGACGACCGACGTCTGGTCCCGAGTCGTGCCGTGGGAAGCGCGTTTCGCCGTGCGTGGCCGTATCGAAGAGGCACGCGCCGTACCGGAAGAGTTCCGCATGCACGAACGCGCGCGGAAGAAAAGGAGCCGGCTCATCCACGTTGCCGGGGACGTGCTGCGCCAGGTTCGGGACGGCGAGGCACAGGACGACCAGCCGGCGCCGGAGGGCGTTGACATCATGTCCTTCTTTTGGGTGACGGCGCGGTGCGATGACGAACCCCTGCTGAACAATGGACGCAAGACCTACCCGATGGTGCTGCGGGAACATGCGGTAGCCGATGACGGCACGGAAAGGTGCGACTACGATGTCCTCCGCGACGACGGCAAGCGGTCGCCGGCCCGTTTCGACATTGTCGAGCGGCACGGGCGCCGGGTGCCGAAGACCGTCACGATGCCCGCCACATTGCGGCGGCAGCTTAGGCTGGTCGACGCATCGGTCGTGGAGGAAGCGTCCGGGGAGGCGGCGGACGCCTGTTCGCTGCCGGACTTCGAAGGGGCCAGACACCGGTTCGCAAGGCGCGGGCGACAGGTCCCCATGGACTGTTCATAATGCGCCCCTTTGGGCGCTCGAGCGGAC
This sequence comes from Gammaproteobacteria bacterium, assembly GCA_026706665.1. Lineage (GTDB taxonomy): Bacteria > Pseudomonadota > Gammaproteobacteria > Pseudomonadales > Azotimanducaceae > VXNE01. Next base: position 62,743 of record JAPOYI010000109.1, read on the forward strand.
AGCGGATGGGTTCCACTCGAAGGCAGCGTGACAGTTGCCGGCGCTGTTCGCAGCATGGCTTCTTCGCGAGGATCGGGTCTTGAGCGACGCGTATGTCGGGGGTGCGGCGCCGCGTGACGGCGGGTTGATCGAGTGGTTCGCCAACAACACCGTGGCGGCGAACCTGATCATGCTGCTCATGCTCGTCGGCGGGTTCTTCGCCGGGTCGCAGCTGACGGCACAGATATTCCCGACGGTCGATCCGCAGCTGATCACGGTCCGCGTGACCTATCCGGGCGCGACGCCTTCCGAAGTGGAGGAGGGCATCACCCGGCGCGTGGAGGAAGCGGTATTCGGGATAGATGGCGTCGAGCGAGTCCTTTCGGAGGCCTCCGAGAACGTCGGCAGGGTGACCGTCGAACTCAAGGACTTCGTCGACGCGGCGCGCGTCCACGACGATGTCGAGTCGGCCGTGCAGCGGATCTCGGACTTTCCGCCGGAGGACGCGGAACAGCCCAGCGTCGTTCGCGCGGAAACCGTCGGCGACGTCCTGACGATGGTGGTGTCTTCCGAGCTTTCGGAAGCGGAACTGCGGCGGGGCGCCGAACTGCTGGAAGAGGAACTGCTCGCGCTGCCGTCCGTCTCCCTCGTTTCTCTCGTGGGGGCCCGCGACTACGAGATATCCATCGAGGTGCGCGAGGAGGCGTTGCGCCGATACAACCTGAGCATTCAACAGGTGGCACAGGCCGTGGGGCGAGCGTCGCTCAACCTGTCGTCCGGCGAGTTGCGCACGGAAGGCGGCGATCTGCTGCTGCGCACGAACGCCAAACGGGAGCGGGGCGAGGAGTTCGAGGACATCGTCGTCCGCTCTGCTCCTGACGGGGCAGTGCTCCGACTGCGGGACGTTGCCAACATCCGCGATGGTTTCGCCGACGTGGATCTCGTCCACGAGTACAACGGCCGGCAGAGCGTGTTCGTGCAGGTGCAGAAGTCCGAGGCCGAGGATGCGCTGGTGATCGCGGAAGATATCAAGGAGATGCTCGCGGGCTATCAGCCGCCTCCCGGTATCGACATAGCGGTGTGGGAGGACCAGACGGAGATCCTCAAGGACCGCATCAGCCTGCTGGTGCGCAACGGCCTGCTCGGTTTCGCGCTGGTGTTCCTGTTCCTGGTGGTCATGCTGGACCTGCGGCTTGCGCTGTGGGTGGCGATGGGCGTCCCGATCTCGTTCCTCGGCGCGTTCCTTTTCTTCGACTTTCTGGACGTGAACATCAACATGGTGTCGCTGTTCGCCCTGATCATGGTGATCGGCATCGTGGTCGATGATGCGGTGGTGGTGGGGGAGAACATCTCGTCTCAATGGGACGCGGGTAATGTCGGGCCAGAGGCATCGATTGCGGGAACGCGTGGGGTACAGGGCCCGGTGCTGGTCGGCGTCCTGACCACGATGGCGGCGTTCGCGCCGCTGTCCTTTGTCACCGGAACGTTTGGCCAGATTCTCGGCGTGGTCCCGCTGGTGGTGGTTACGGTACTTGCCATGTCGCTAATAGAAGCATTCTGCATCCTGCCCGCGCACCTGGCGCATCCGGGAACCTGGAGCCGCTGGCCGCTCGACACGTTTCAGTCAACGGTGTCGGATGCGGTGCGACGCTTTCGCGACAACTGGCTGGTATCGGTCATCGAACGTGCGGTCCGTCATCGCTACATGACGCTCCTCGGCGGGTTCCTGCTGCTTGCTGTGGCTGCTTCGCTGATGCTGAGCGGGACGGTGAGATTCCTGTTCTTCCCGACGTTGGAGTCGGACGCGATGCGGGCGGACATCGAGTTTCCGGTGGGAACGCCGTTCGCCGTGACGCGCGCGGCCGCGGAAACGATCGCCGCCGCCGCGCGCGCCGTCAACGAAGATGTGGGCGGGACGTCGATGCGCGCGTTGAGCGTGACCGTGGGCGGCCGGCCGAGCGAGTTCACAGGGCCGGGCGATACCCAGGCGATGATGGTTGCGAGCCACGTCGCCGCGGTGCAGGTGCAACTGCATCGTGAACCGCTGCGCACGCTGGCGGCAACGGAACTCGAACGCCTGTGGCGCGCGAAGGTGGGCGACGTGGCCGGAGCGGAGCGTTTGACGTTCTCGGCGGAGTTTGACGGTCCCGGCGGGGCTGACGCGGAATACGAACTGGCCCACCATGACGACGCGACGCTCTCGGCGGCGGTGGACGCCCTCAAGGAAGCCTATCGGCAGTATCCGTCGATGTACGAAATCCAGGACTCCGACAGTCCCGGCAAGCGGCAGTACGACATCGAGCTGACACCCGCCGGCGAGGCTGCCGGCCTCACCCCGGCCGATGTCGCGCGGCAATTGCGCGGCAACTTTTTCGGCGCCGAGGTGCACCGCATCCAGCGGGGCCGCCAGGAACTGAAGGTCATGGTGCGGTATCCCCCGGAGCAGCGACAGAGCGCGCAGGACTTCTTTAACGTCAGGGTCCGCCTGGCGGACGGTGCGGAAGCCCCCCTCTCGGCGGTCGCGCGCGTCACAGAATCCCGCGGCTACTCGTCCATCAACAGGGTCAACGGCCTGCGCGTCGTTACCGTCACCGGCGAGGTGGATACCGCGTTGGCGACGCCGACGGACGTGAATGCCAGGATTCAGCGGGACGTCCTGCCCGACCTGGCCCGGCGCTATCCGGGATTGCAGATTGCGCAGGCGGGTTTCGGCATGGAACAGACGCGCGACCTGGGTGCGCTGGGACACCTGGCCCTCGTGGCGCTGCTGGTGATCTTCGCTCTGCTGGCGTCGCAGCTTCGAAGCTACGTGCAGCCGTTCATCATCTTGGCGGCGGTGCCTTTCGGCGCGGGAGGCGCGCTGATCGGCCATTTCCTGCTCGGTTACGACCTGTCGTTCATATCGATCTTCGGCATGGTGGCGCTCGCCGGTGTGGTGGTGAACGACTCGCTGGTGCTGGTCGACCGCTACAACAGGCTGCGCCGGGAAACCGGGGCATCGGCGATCGAGTGCGTGGTCACCGCCGCCCGGCTGCGTTTTCGCGCCGTTTTCCTGACCACTGCGACGACCGCCCTCGGCCTGACCCCGATGCTGTTCGAGACCAGCACCCAGGCCCAGTTCCTGATCCCGATGGCGGTCAGCCTGGCGACGGGTATCGTGTTTGCTAGCGTCGTGATCCTGTTCCTGGTTCCGGCGCTGGTGATCATTCGGGAAGACCTCCGCCGCGCGCTAGTGGAATTCCGGGAGAGTCTTGCTGCGCGGTAGACCCCTGCGCCTTCTGTTTGCTGGACCGGTATCAGGGCCGGGACAATGCCTTGGCGAAGCGATATGCCCCCCGCGACAGGCCGGCGAAGATGCCCGGAAGCACCGGGGTCCGGGGACGCCCCGGGTGGGACCCGGTTCGGGAACCCGTTCGGGAACCCGGTATCAGTTCGTCCGCATCCAGGTCCTCGATGACGGTCAGCGTGCGCTGCAGGCTGATTTCCGCCAGCTGGTAGCTCCGTTCATCGTTAAGGTCCAGCCCACCGCACGTGATGATGGCCGTTATCGCCCGGCCCAGCGAGTTATGCCGATACAGGCGCCAGCAGTCTTCGAACGCCAGGTCCTTGGCCCCCATGCCACGCACAATGTCGTGGAATTCCATCAGGGCTTCGCGCTCCACTTGGCGACGTACGCCGGTCGCAACGCTCGTCGCCATGAAATAGGCGACGTCGTACAGACCGCTCTGTATTCCGCTGACCTGCCAGTCGATGACAGCGAAGTCTTCGTCGTCCGCGAAGAACATGTTGTCGAGGCGAAAATCTCCGTGCGCGAAGGTCATGGGGCCGGCGGCCAGGATTCCCATGTGTTCGGCCACACGCGGGCCGTAGGCTTCGAGAGTCCGCCGCGCCCCGTTCGGGATCATGCCGCCGAAAAGGCGCGTCGTCCGCACGAGGTTGGCGAGGTAGACGATCTGCACCAGCGGCCTGTACTTCGGACTCAGCTCGGCACGCGAGCCTGCCAGGGCGGGCTGGTCGACCTTGTTCCAGTAGTGTCCGTTGAGCTTCGCGATCCCGCGGACAGCGCGTTTTGCCTGTTCCGGGGTGGCGCCTGCGATCTGGTCTGCGGTCGCCATGTCACACAGGTCTTCGAGCACTAGGACGAACCGGTCGCTTCGCGGTTCATAGTCGCCGTACAGCAGCGTGGGCGTGCGGAGCGGAACATGTGCCGCGAGACGGCGGTAATAGTGGCACTCCCGCTTGTACAGCTCGAACCGCTTGCACAGACGTCGGCTCTTCGGTTGGGAACTTGGGAGCTTCACGACGACGCTCTCCGGCGGTTTCGGCCGCCCCGGAGCGTCGTCTTGCGATTCGTCGTCGACATCGCCATAGGTCAGGCGGCAGCGGAAAAGGTCGGCGAGGAGGCCCAGCCCGGTTCCGATCGACTCGACTTCCACGCTCCGGATTCGCGGAACGTCCATCGCACTCCCCGCCAGGAGCGCTTGCTGCATCCAATCGACGGTGATGGCATTGCCGTCGCCGGGTATTGCCGGTCCGGCTGTCATGCGTGCTGGCACCCCTTCACGCCAGGAGATTCGCCTATCTGACCAAGTCCCCGCCGGTTTGTCGACACATGGGTGTGATCACTGCCGAGGCGTTTGCGATAATCCGCTTCCTCTGGTTGTGGGTTCGGACATCGAATGGCTTTGCTCGGCAACAGGTTCAATCGGCGTCGTTCCGGAGCGGGGGCGGAGGTTCAACCGTCTTCTGTTCGGCGTAGCGCCGTCGGTCCGGTCCAGATACTGACCGTGGCGGCGGTGGTCATTGCGGCCCTGTTCTTTTCGCGCGCTCCTTCGAAGGAGGATGTGCTGGGAGCCGAAGGATCGACCAGCTTCGGTCGGGCGGCGCCGCCACCCGTGGTTCGAGTGATTCAGCCGACATCGGCGAGCACGGCGCTCATGATCGTCACGACCGGCTCGGTGAACGTGCGCAACCATGTCGGGCTGAGCCCGCAGATCACCGGCCGCGTAGCGGTCGTTTCGCCCAACCTGAGGGCCGGCGAATCGTTTGCCGCCGGGGAGGAACTGCTGGTCATCGACCCGAGCGACTTCGAACTGGCGGTGGAACAGGCGCAGGCTGATGTCGAGTCAGCCGAGTCCACGCTTCTGCTTCAGCAGGCCGAGGGCGACGCCGCGCGTCTCAACTATGCCATCCTGCATCCCGGCGAAGCGGTGCCGCCGCTCGTCGCGCGCGTTCCCCAGATCGAACAGGCGAGGGCGCGGGTCGCTTCGGCCCGGGCGCGGGCGAAGGTGGCTGCGCTTGAGCTCTCCCGCACGCGCTTCTCGCTGCCGTTCGCCGGCCGCGTCACGGAGGCGGCGGCGGAGGCTGGACAGTTGCTCACCAAGGGCCAGTCGTTCGGGAAGGCGTTCGCGCTGGATGCGGTGCAAGCCGTGGGTTTCATTGGGCAGGACGACCTGCGCCGGATATCGCCCGCAGTCGGGCGACGGGCTTCGGTTCGTGCGGGTAGTACGGTGTTGCCGGCTTCGGTGGAACGCGTTTCGGCGGAACTCGACGAGCGGACGCGTTTCGCGCGGGTGTTCCTGTCCTTCGACGAGGTTCCCGAACTGCCTCCGGGCACCTTCGTCGATATCGAGATCGAAGGTCCCTCGCTCGCGAATACCCTTACGCTGCCCGAGGCAGCCGAACAGGTCGGCGCCGAGGTCTGGATCGTCGATGGAGGGCGCCTCGATGTCGTGCGCCCGACTGTCCTGGGGCGGGACGGCGTGGGCATCGTGGTGGATGCTTTCGACTATGCGGATGGCGTGGTCATCGGTGCGGTACCGGGTGCGCGGCGGGGCCTGTCCGTCGTGACCGCCGGTCCGGACGCGTGAAGGCGCCTATCTGCGATGCCCCGCGCCGGCACATCGACTCCCGCGCTGCTCCGGACCATTGACCGCTCGGAACAGCGGCGGATGCTGGGTCTGCACCCGCCGCTGCCTTTTGTCGGAGAGGATGTCTGGAACTGTTACGAGCTGTCCTGGTTGAGGGAGGGCGGTCTACCGGCGGTTGGCGCATTGCGGATCCGGGTGCCCTGCGCAACGCCCGCGACGGTCGAGAGCAAGTCGCTCAAAGAGTATCTCAACGCTTTCTCCCAGGCGCTTTTCCCGAAGGAAGCCGATATCCTCGCGGCTATCCGGGCAGATCTGTCCGCCCTGTTCGGGGCGTGTGCGGACGTGTCCATGCTGGCGTTGAGCGGCCCGAATCTCCCGGACACCACGCCGGCGGGCCAGTCACTCGACAACGAAAAGGTCGAGATCGGGACGTATGATCGTGACGCCGGCCTGCTGGGGGACGCGTGCGGGGATAGACTCGTGGAACGATCGGTGCACACGGACCTCTTCGCTTCCCTGTGTCCAGTTACCGGGTGGCCCGACTGGGCATCGGTGCTTATCTCCTACCGGGGTCCGGAGATCGATCGTAGGCAGCTACTCCGGTACCTCGTTTCCTACAGGCGCCACCGCGCCTTTCACGAGACCGTCATCGAGCAGATATTCGTGGATCTCATGGCGCGATGCGGTTGCGAGCGCCTCACCGTCTACGGGCGATTCCTGCGGCGGGGAGGGATCGACATCAATCCGTTCCGGTCCACCCACCGGTCCGGCCCGCCGGAGATTCGGCTCGCGCGCCAATAAGGCGGCAGGAATCAGTAGTACACCGACCTGCTGCCGCCGCCGTCGGCGGCGATCACTTCGCCGTTGACGGCCCAGGCCTTCCCGGAGCAGAGGAACACCGTGAGGTAGCCGATCTCGGCCGCGTCCACCATGCGTCCGATGGAGTTGCTTCGCGGGTTGTCCCGGGCGAAGTCGCGGGCTTCCAGCTGCGCGGGTGTCATGCCGGCCTCTCTCGCTCTCGCCTGCAGTACCACGGCGGTGCGTTCGGTCCGGGTGGCCCCTGGATGGATGCAGTTGACGGTGATGCCGTCGCGTCCCAACTGCAGGGCGAGGGTGCGGGTGAGGTGCACGAGGGATGCGTTCCTGGCGCCGCCGCTCATGTTGCCGGCGGTGCGCGCGTTAAGGCCGCTGATATTGACGATCCTGCCCCACCCGGAGGCCTTGAGGTGAGGGATCGCCGCGCGGGCGCAGCGCAGCGCGCCCATGTACTTCGTATCGAAGTCGTCCAGGAAGTCCTCGTCTACGATAGTGTCGATCCGGCCCGTCGCCGTGGGCGAGCCTCCGGGCCTGGAGCCGCTGTTGATGAGGATGTCGAGCCCGCCGAGTTCCCTCGCGGCGTTGTCGATGACCGTCTCGACGAGCTTGCGGTCCCTTGCGTCCAGGGGCATCGGCAATACGCGCCGCCCGGTCGCCGTGGAGATCTCGCGTGCGGTTCGCGCAAGTTCGTCCCCGGTCCGCGCGCTGAGGACTAGATCGACGCCCTCGCGGGCGAGTTCCAACGCGATGGCCTTGCCGATGCCGCGGCTTCCGCCGACCACGATGCCCCGTTTGTCCGCCAATCCCAAATCCATTGCCCTTCCCCTTAACGCATGCCGGTGCGGCAGAGATCATTGAATACTCCGGAACGGTCGATGATCAACCACGCATCCCGCGTGAGGTATAGTGACGCCGCTCGGTCGATCCTCCCACCGAACTGGCAAGCCGACCCCTCGATCATGAAAGTCATCGATATCACCCATACACCCCTCGACATCGGCAAGGGATTGCTGCGCGTGCAGACCGATGCCGGAGTGGAAGGCCATGCGGAAGTCCCGGGCCGTCACAACGCCGTATTCGACGCCTATCTCGAGGGCGCGATAAGGCCGGCGCTCATCGGTGAGGATCCGCGCGCGATCGATCGGCATTGGGAGACCTTTGCCCTGGGAAGGGGCGATCGTTTCTACAAGCTGCCGGGCTGGGCCGTCGGCGCGGTCGACGTCGCGCTGTGGGATCTGCTGGGCAAGGACGCGGGGATGCCGGTGCACATGTTGATGGGCGGTGCCCGAAGGCTGGAGATTCCCCTGTACTGGAGCACGGGGTCGGGGTGGCGGATGGAACCGGAAGAGATGCTCCACCTTGTGAAGAACGGTCGGGAGCAGGGATTCCGCGCGTTCAAGATACGCATGGACTGGCGCGGCTGGCGCCAGGATATCGACCCGGACAAGGACTACAGCATGTTCAAGCTGGTGCGGGAATACCTGTCCGGTGGCGAATACCTCGGATTCGATGCCAACTGCGGCTACTCGGTGTCCACCGCCATCCAGCAGGGCCGGCGTTTCGAGGCACTCGGTATCGACCATTTCGAGGAACCGATTCCCCATTACGACCTGCCGGGGCTGAAGCAGGTGAGCGACGCCCTGGATGTCGCCGTCTCGGCCGGCGAGCAGGATGCCTTCCGCTGGTGGTTCCATCACCTGGTGCTGCTCGGCAACCCGGACATACTGCAGCCTGACATCCTCAATGCCGGCGGTCCGAGCGAGGTCAAGCGCATCTACGAGATGGCGACCGTACTCGACAAGCCCGTCATGCCCCACAGTCCCCAGGCGGGGATCAACTCCATGGCGTCGCTGCATGTCTATGCGACGGTGCAGAACGCCACCCGGCCGCACGAATTCTCCATCGAGTTCTCCGGTCCCCTGGATGACGTGGCCGACCTGTACGGGGAATCGATCTTGCCGAAGGATGGTGTCGCACAGCTTGGCGATGCGCCGGGACTCGGCATCGAACTCAACGAGGCCGCGGTGCAGCGGCTGACCGTGCGCTGACCGAGTGCTTCACCGCAGGCGGTCGTTCGTCGCCTTTCTCGTCCAGGCGGGCATCACCGCCTGGCTTTGTGGTATCGGCGTTTCGGATCCGTCGGTCCGCTGCCGATCTCCACGACCAGACCCAGTTCCACCAACCTGGCGAGGCGATTGCGGGTTGCGCGCGACGAGAGGCCGATGGTTTCGGCGAGTTCTCGGGTGCGACGGCCGTCGGCAGAGTCCAACGCATCGAGGATTGCCTGATCGGCTGGATAGGTGATGACCTCGCCGATCGGTTCGGTGCGGATCGCGACCCGAAGCCGGTTGCCAATCTCCTCCCACACCGGCTCTGCCAAACCCGAGTCTCGACACGCCGCGATCATTCGCTGTACGCCGCTGCCCCATTGCTCGATGAGGCGAAGTTCGTGGAACACCCGACCGATGACCCGGTTGCGCAGTTTGGAAACCCCGCGGGGCAGGTCGTCGAGCGTGATTCCGAAAGGCAGCAGGCCGGGACTCTCCACTTCCAGCCGGTCGTCAAAGATCGCCACGCGGATAGGGGTGCCGCGTTGCGAGTAGTCCGCGTGAGCCACGGCGTTGACGAGCGCTTCGCGGACGGCGACGGGCGGCACCGTCCACCGAGGCTGTCGGCGGACCGGGCCGATCTCGATACCCGATGCCATGTGCCGCTCTACGAAGGCGACGACCGCGGGAATCGTGTCGGCGAGCATCATCTTGAGTTCGGCACGGTCCACGATTCTCGCCCGGTCGGTTCCGGCGAACCGCGCGGCCTGAATCCACGCGTCTGGAAAGTGTGCCAGACGGTTGTGCCCGTATAGGAGGACGCCGCCGACCGTAGGCACTCGGCGCCCCTGATGCGTGGTGCGCAGTCCAAGGATGTCCAGGTCGCGCTGCGTGAGCTTCCGGTACTCGGCAAAAGACTCTGAAGCAGCTCTGAAGTCGATTGCTTCCGAGTCGAGGCTCGGCATGGGGCGTTCATCGAACGACTCGCCATTGGCAAAACGTCGCATTTCGGCGATGAGTTCGGAATCCGCATTGCGGTTGGTGGATCCGACGCGGACGTACGTCCCCGTTGCCGGGTCGCTCCCGAGACAGTGGGGACGGTTCGGGCTTGGATGGACGCGCACCGCAAGCACGTGGGTGTTGCGGTAGCGCAGAAGTTCGATGTCAGGTAGCAACTGGGGCGAGATGGCGTCGCTGATCAGGTTCGTGACCCGCTCCTCAAGCGCCAGCGGTTCGTCCACGCCGCGCACCTGCCTCGTTTGGTCCTCGACGCCGATCAGTATGGTCCCGCCAGCGGTGTTGGCAAACGCCGAGACGGAACGCAGGAAAGGGTTCGGCGACGACAGGTCGCGCTTGAACTCGAGGGTTTTGCCCTCCGGTTCTCTCAGGATTTCGGTAAGGTCCATAGCTCGGAATATTACTCTGAAGCACTTGGAAGGGATAGAGCTTCCGAGTTGACGTTCCGAGTGCCTCACAGCCGGTGCCAAATGTCCGGGTGGGCGGCTGGGATACAATCGCCCGCGTGAGAAGGATTGCCTTTCGAAATGCGCGTATCTGGGATGGCGTCGCCGACGCCTATCTCGGCATCGGTTCCGTTGCGGTGGAGAACGGCGTCATCGTTGCCCTGGGCGATCGCGTGGCCGGGGACGAAACCCGAGACATGTCGGGTCTCACCCTCGTTCCGGGCCTGATCGATGCGCACGTGCACATGACTCTGGATCCAAGCTTGCGGACACCCGAGGAACAGCTTGCCGTACCCGACGAAGAGGTCCGGCGGGCAATGGTCGAGCGGGCGGAAGAGATGGTGCGCGCCGGGATCACCACGGCGCGCGACCTCGGCGGGGGAAAGTGGCTCGAAATCGATTTGCGGGACCGCATCGACGCCGGCGAACTGACGGGACCGAGGTTGTTGTGCGCCGGGCAGCCGGTGACCTCGGTCGGAGGCCACTGCCACTTCTGGGGCGGCGAGGCGAACGATGCGGACGCGGCGGCCGGGGTGATCGAACGCCAGGCGGCGCATGGGGTCGACCTCGTCAAGGTCATGGCGACCGGCGGCATGTTGACCAAGGGTTCTTCGCCGAGAGCCGCGCAGTTCGACGCACCGTCGATGAGCGCCATCGTGGGGCACGCCAATGCCAGGGGCCTCGACGTGGCCGCGCACTGTCACGGCACCGAGGGGATCGCGCATGCCGCGAACGCGGGGGTCTCGACCATCGAACACTGCTCCTGGATCGGCGACGACGGGCGACGGAGCGGATACGATCCGGACGTCGCGGCGGAAATCGCGCGCCGGGGAATCCTGGTTTCTCCTACAATTAACGCGGGCTGGAAACGGTTCGTCGGTGGTGGCGGCAAGTTCGAAAGGGCGGTGAAACGGACGTTCGCCGACATGCGCTCGGCCGGGGTCCGGCTGATCGCGTCGACGGATGCCGGCATCCCGGGCGTGCGGCACCGTGACCTTGCGAGGGCGTTGCCGGTGTTCGCGCACTTTGCCGGGCTGACCGCGGTTGAGGTGCTGCGCAGCGCCACGTCGGATTGCGCGGACGCGCTGGGCTTGCGCGGCGTGACTGGACGCCTGGCCCGCAACCATGCCGCGGACATGGTGTTCGTGGACGGAGATCCGCTTGACGACATCGGTGCGCTCGAGTCGCCGGCGCTGGTGTTGGCGAGAGGAAGGGAAGTAGAAGGGAAGTAGAAGGAAAGTAGGAGTAGAAGGCGAGTGCTGATATGAGCTTCAGGGAAGAAACGCGGGCGTGGCTGGAGGAGAACTGTCCGGCGAGCATGCGCACGCCCATGCCGGCGGACGAGTTACCCGCCTTCGGCCGCCGGGCCACCTACAGGAATCCGGACACCAAGCTGTGGCTGGACCGGATGGCGGATCGCGGGTGGACGACGCCCATGTGGCCAGCGGAGTACGGTGGCGGCGGACTGTCGAAGGAACAGGCGGCGGTATTGCAGGAAGAACTCGACCGCATCAACGCGCGGCTGGCGCTGGGCGGCGGAATGGGGACCAGCATGATAGGGCCGGCCCTGCTGGAGTTCGGCTCGCCGGAGCAGTGCCGGGAGCACATTCCGAGAATCGTGCGCGGCGAGATCTGGTGGTGCCAGGGGTACAGCGAACCCGGATTCGGCTCGGACCTCGCGGGCTTGCAGACCCGGGCGGTGGAGGATGGCGACGACTACGTCATCAATGGCTCGAAGATCTGGACCTCGAACGCCGACCAGGCTGACTGGATGTTCTGCCTGGTGCGCACCGACCCGGACGTGCCGAAACATGACGGCATCACGTTCATCCTGTTCGACATGGAGTCGCCGGGGGTCACGGTCAGTCCGATACGCCTGATAAGCGGCGCATCCCCGTTCTGCCAGACGTTCATGGACGATGTGCGCGTGCCGAAGCGAAATGTCGTCAGCACGCCGGGCAAGGGCTGGACCGTCGCCAAGCGGCTGCTCCAGTACGAGAGAACGTCCATCGGCGGCGGCATGGGCGGCGGCTTGAGCGGCGGCTCCCGGGCGCGCTCGATGCAGGCGCTCGCAAAGCGGTATGCGGGCCATGTGGAAGGCCGCATCGACGATGACGGGCTGCGCGCGCGAGTGATCGAACACTCCATGAACGACCGCGCTTTCGGCCTCTCGATGCGACGCAGCGGCGAGGAGGGCAGGAGCGGCCGGGCGCCGACTTTCACTTCGTCGTTCTTCAAGTACTACGGGACGGAGCAGAACAAGGACCGGCACGAAATACTCGCGTCGATTCTCGGCATTCAGGCACTCGGCTGGTCGGGGGACGGATTCGCCGACAGGGAACTTGCCACGACCCGCGAGTGGCTGCGCTCGAGGGCCAACAGTATCGAGGGCGGGACATCCGAGATACAGCTCAACATCATCGCGAAGCGCATTCTCGGCCTGCCGGACTGACGGAAGTCCCTGGCGAAGACGCGGTGGTGATTCCCGGGCATGGCCAACTGGCGGACCGCGACGCTGTCGAAGCGCATGCCGGCATGCTGGAGACGGTTCGCTCGCGGGTAGCCGGCCTTATCGACCAGGGCAAGACCAGGGAAGAAGTGATCGCTGCCAGGTCCCCGCGGAGTTTGACGAGACCTATGGACCGGAGTCGGCGTCGCTCGGTTTCGTCGACCGCGTCTACACGAGCCTCGCCAGGTGATTGAGGGACACGGGATTCTCCCGGCGCCGGCATGATTCCGGAACATCTCCGCACACCAAGGTTCTTCCTCGTCGTCGCCAGTGTCGCGATACCGCTCGGCTTCGCGGCCTGGCAGGCGCTTCTGAACAACTTCGTCATCGAGCGCGCCGGGTTCACCGGCATCGAGATCGGCATCCTGCAGAGCCTGCGGGAGGTTCCGGGGTTCCTGGCTTTCACCGCCGTCTTCGTGCTGCTCGTGCTGAGGGAACAGACATTCGCGGTGATCTCCATCGCCTTGTTCGGCCTCGGCACGGCCCTGACCGGCTTCTTCCCTTTCGAGTACGGTCTGTACTGCACGGCGGTTCTGATGTCGATCGGCTTTCACTACTTCGAGACGGTGAAGCAGTCGCTGTCGCTGCAGTGGCTGTCGAAGGAGGAGGCGCCGCGCATTCTCGGCAAGCTGATCGCGGTCGGGTCCATGTCATCCCTCGTCTGCTTCGCGGTGGTGTGGGCCGCGCTGTCCATCGGCATCGACTACGTGTGGATCTACGCGGTGGCGGGCTGCGGTGTGCTCGTCCTCGCGGGCGTACTCTCTTCCTTTCCGCAGTTCCCGTCGAAGACGCCGCAACGCAAGCGCATCGTCCTGCGGCGGCGCTACTGGCTCTATTACGGGCTGACGTTCCTGTCCGGCGCGCGGCGCCAGATATTCATCGTCTTCGCCGGCTTCCTGATGGTGGAGAAGTTCGGCTACAGCGCGCAGAACATCGCGGCGCTGTTTCTCATCAACCACGTATTCAACTGGTTCTTCGCGGAGCGCATCGGCGCACTGATCGGGCGCATCGGCGAGCGGCGGGCGTTGACCTTCGAATACGTTGGCCTCATCTGCGTATTCGTGGCGTACGCGTTCGTAGACAACGACTACCTGGCCGCCGGGCTGTATGTCGCGGATCACATGTTCTTTGCGCTTGCCATCGCCATCAAGACCTATCTTCAGAAGATCGCGGATCCGGCGGATATCGCTTCCACCGCGGGGGTGTCATTCACGATCAATCACATCGCCGCCGTGATCATCCCGGCCGTGCTGGGGATGGTGTGGATCGTCTCGCCGTCCGCTGTGTTCCTGGTTGGCGCGGGCTTTGCCGCGTGTTCGCTCAGTCTTTCGCAGAATGTCCCCGCCCAACCGTCGCGGGGCAATGAGGTGGTATTCGGTCGGGTATGATGTCCGGCCACGCCGGAATGCGAACCAAGACCCGATGCACGAACTCCCCTTGAGCCGGTACACGGTCCTCGACCTCACCCATGCCCGGGCGGGTCCCACTGCCGTGAGGTTGCTCGCCGACTGGGGCGCGAACGTCATAAAGATCGAGCCCCCGGGAGGGAATAGCAGGCTCATCGGGGCACGTCACGGGCCGGACGAGCAGAACCTGCACCGCAACAAGCGTGGCATCGTGCTCGACCTCAAGAGCGAGGAAGGCCATGCCGCGTTCATGCGCCTGGTAGCGAACGCGGACATCGTCGTCGAGAACTTCCGCGCCGAGGTGAAGCATCGATTGCGGGTCGACTACGAGTCTGTCAGGGCCGCGAACGAGTCGATCATCTACGCCAGTATCTCGGGGTTCGGACAGGAAGGTCCCTACAGTTCGCGCCCCGGCGTGGACCAGATCGTGCAGGGCATGTGCGGCCTGATGTCCATCACGGGAACCCCGGAAAGCGGTCCGATGCGCGTCGGCATCGCCATCAGCGACACGGCGGCGGGCATGTTTCTCGGCCAGGGCATCCTGCTGGCGGTGCTGCATCGCGAGCGGACCGGCGAGGGGCAGTGGGTGCACACATCGCTGCTAGAGGCGATGCTGAACAAGATAGATTTCCAGGGTGCGCGCTACACGATGCTCGGAGAGGTGCCGAAACAGCAGGGCAACCATCATCCCGTGGCGACGCCGATGGGAACGTATTCGTGCCGCAACGGCCTCGTGAACATCGCGGCGTCGTCGATCCGCATGTGGACGAGTTTTTGCCGCGCCGTCCACGCGGAGCACCTGTTGCAAAACGAGTCCTATGCGACCTTCCAGGACCGCGCGCGCAACAAGGCAGCGCTGACGCGCGACATCGAGGCGGCGATCAAGGACCTGACCGTGGAAGAGCTGATCGAGCGCCTGAACCCGGTCGGCGTCCCCTGCGGACCCGTCAACGACATCTCCCAGGCGTACGAGGATCCCCAGGCGAAGTTCCTGAAGATGACGAAGCCGGCGCCACATCCCGAACTCGGGGATGTGCGGCTCATCCGGTCACCGATCAACCTGTCGAAGTTCCCCCAGCCGGAGGCCTTCGAGCGGGCTGCGCCGGATTCAGGCCGTGACACGCGGGAAGTCCTTCGGGAGTTCGGCTTTGCGGAATCCGAGATTTCCTCGCTCGTACCGGCACCGATACGCCCTCCGGGCTAGTGTCGTGCCACAGTGGCTAGTGTGCCGTCAAGCCCAAATATGCGAGTGTAGCTGCGAGGGATTCTTGATTCCTGGCGAGGCGCGACGACGCCGTGTGGCAGGCACCGCACAAGGAGGAGCAA
>JAPOYI010000009.1 GCA_026706665.1 Gammaproteobacteria bacterium
TGTCGACCAGTGCAGAGTCAGCGGCTCGGCACGCGCGAACGTCGCAATGCGAACGCGGAACGAGCGGCCCTCCTCGGCATTGAACGAGACGGAACGGCCGTCACCGACCGGCCTCCGACTCGGGCCGTCGCCGTCGAAGACTGCGAGCACCGCGTGGGGGTCGTGGCGGTTCCAACCCCGGCCTTGTTCCGCGCCCACCACGCCGAAGTGGTACAGGCCCGACGCGGGCGCCTTCCAGTGGTACCAGGCGGACGAAATCGGTCTCTGCATGTACGGGCCATCCGCGGCGCTTGCCTCCGGTTCGCCCAGCTGCGGCGTTCCCGCCAGAAGATCCAGTTCCGCGCTGCCCTCGCTCCCCGACAGTGCCTCAGCGCCCTCGAAGTCGTCGTTCGGGATCGTCGATTCCGGCGCTTCTCCGCCGCCGATCTCGACCCAGGCCAGCGCCGCCTCGGCGTTCCACGCGTCTGCCAACAGGCGCAGCACCGCCGGCTC
Organism: Gammaproteobacteria bacterium; assembly: GCA_026706665.1. GTDB lineage: Bacteria > Pseudomonadota > Gammaproteobacteria > Pseudomonadales > Azotimanducaceae > VXNE01. The sequence goes on from JAPOYI010000009.1 coordinate 493, forward strand.
CTCGCCGGTGCGCAGGCGCAGCACGACTTTCCGAGCCCCGTCCACCTCGCCGAGCGAAAACCAGTCGCCGAACGAGACCGCGTCGTCCGAATCGGAAATCTCCAGATCGCTCCGCGACCCGTCGTCGCGCAGTTCGGCCGCGGAGTCGACGGCGACTCCGTCGCACGCACCCGAACCGCCGGCACCGCGGCAGTCGATGTGCAACCGGGCGCCCGCAGCGACGTAGCCGTCGACCGAGATCTCGACCCGCACCTCGCGGACGGCGTCCGCCGCGAGCGCCGACGGGGTGGCTTCGATCCGAAGCCGCGGCGTCGAGGGTCCCCGGATCACTGTCCACGCGAGCGCCGCGCGCGGCGCGGCCGTGTACACGGCCCTCGCCGCGACTTTGGCCCGGTACGCCCCCGGTTCCGGATCGCGGACGACGATCCACTCCACGTTGTCGATGCGCGATGTCGACGCGTACTCGCCGCATTCGGCGCCGCCGCAGTCCCCGCCGCGGTCCAGCCACAGGTCGAGGTCGTTCAGGACGGAGTCCGCGACCGCCTCGGCCGGCGGCTCGTCCCACGTCATGACGAGGTCGAGCCGGCTCGCGCCCTGGGGAACGTCGATGTCCACGTAGGCGTATTCGCCGTCGTCCGGCTCGACCGTCGCGCTCCCGCTCCGCCAGCCGTCCGCCCGGTCGCGGTCCAGAATCGCGGTGCGGGCCGACACCTTGCCCATCCCGTACACGTTCTGGAACGTCCCCGGTCCGCCGGTGTTGTCCGCCGGGAAACCCTCCGGATCGTCGAGCCACGCGTCGGGACGGATCGCGCTCGCCATCAGCCGGGCGCGCGCCAGGGCCGGCCAACCCCTGTGCTCCGGCGCCGCGTCCATCAGCAGGGCCGCCACGCCCGCCACGGCGGGCGCGGCCATGGACGTGCCGCTGAGGCGGTCGTATCCGCCCGGACTGCCGTCGCCGCGCGCCGAATGCACGTGCACCCCGGTGCCCGACACCTGCGGCGCCAGGCGTCCGTCCGCAGTCGGTCCCACGCTGGTGAAGGTCGCGTGCCCGCCGGTGTCGTGCACGGCGGCCACCGCAAGCGAGTTCTTGGCCGCGGCGTAGTTCGAGAAACTGTACTCCCCGGCGTTCGACTGGGCGACGACGTAGAGCTGGCCGTGGCCCCACACCGTCGCGTCCAGCTTGCGCTCCCCGGCCGATCGCGCTGTCCAATACCTCGAATTCGCGGACAGACTCATGTTGACCAGTGCCGGCTTCGCCGAGGCGCCGCCGCAGTCCGACGCGCGCGAGAGGTAGTCCATGCCCCGTCGGATGCCGACGCCGGTCCCACCGCCTATCGGGTGCAGCACCTTCGCGAATCGGATGTGTGCGACCGACGGCGCCATGCCGGCAAAACGCGCCTGGTCGGTCCCGTTGCCCAAAATCGTCCCCGTGACGTGCGTGCCGTGGCCATCGACGTCGATCCAGAGGTCCCCGTCCTGAGCCCGCGCGTCCCCGTCGTCGGCGGCGGGCGCGAAGTTGGCTCCGCATATGCTCTCCCGGCCCTCGCGGATGTCCGGGTGGTTGAGGTTGAGCCCCGTGTCCATGACGCCCACCGGCACGGAAACGCCGCCGGCGCCTGTGAACATGCCGGGGACCACGTCCCACGTCCGCAGCACGTCGGCTCCCATCGCGGGGACGGCGGTGTCGTTCAGGGCGGTGACCCTTCGAATCGGCTCGACCGCCGCCACGAAGTCGGTCTCCGCCATCGCCTGGATCACGTCGTCGGTCGCCGCCGCCGTGTAGGCCCGCGTGTCCGCATCGTACTCGCCGACCTCGGCGCCCAGCGCCTGCAGGCGCCGGCCCCATCCGCCGTCGCCGTCTCCCTCCATCAGGGTGACGAACACCGGCAGCCGGCCGGCGACGTCGGGTTCGGTGCCGCCTTCCACATCGAAGCCCCGGACCTTCATCGCTGCGGGCACGGCCCCGAGCCCGGCCACTTCGGGCAGCTCCGCGATGTCCCGGAGCGTCCCCACCTCTCCGGGAAGCCGTGTGCGGATCAGCCGGCCGGACGATCCCAAAACCCTCGCGCCCGCGTCGGCAAGCGACCGTTCCAGCGATGTCCGGCCCGCGGCCGACGCCAGTTCGACGTAGCCGAACGTCCACGGTCGGCCGACGGCCGCCGCCTGGGCCTCGAGCCGCTGCGGCCCGTCCGCCCCGCGGAGCCAGTCCGGCCCCGCAGGCGGGTCGCCGTCGCTGCGTGCCATGGTGCCGCCCTCGACCATCCGCCCGAGATGCCGGACGACCGAGTAGCCCTCCGCCGGCGCTGCCGTGGCGTCGGCAGACTGAGGCACGCCCGAACCGCTGCGCGCGCCGTCGCCGGTCTGTCGCCGCAGCTTCCGGTCCGTCGCAACGACCATCGCGGCGGGAAGCTCTTCGGATTGTTCGATCGCCGGCCCCTCGGGACCGCTGGGGCTGCCGTCGTCAAACAACCAGACGACCGTTGCGAACACGACGAATGCGACAGCCGCGATCCCTGCGGCGCGTCGTCGCGACCCCGACTTCACCGGTGCGGACTTTCCGGGGGGGGGGGGATCATCCATCATGTGTGTGTCCTCGGCACCGCGTGAGGTTTGGATCCGACGACCGCTCGCCGGGCGACAGCCACAGCGTCGGCACCGTCGGCGCGATCGCAAGTGGCTTTCTCTTTACCTTGCCCCTGCCAGCCCGTTGCTTCCTTCGGCCCGGCGCTAGTCCGACGGTTCGGGTTCGACATCTTCGATCTCCCAGTCATTCCCGTCCCTGGTCGCCCGAAGACTGTATCGCTCGCCGTTGAGAGAGCGGTTGCGATGGTCGATGTCGGCTCCTTGGCACAACGTTATTCCGCTGGCAAGGACGCACCCGCTACCGGAGGAGCTCACCGAGAAGTCGATGTTCGTGCTGTATATGTCACACGAGTCGCCGGGACTCAGAACATCGTCCGCACGGCAGTATGAATCCGCACCTCCTCCGCCTCCGTCGTCGGAGACTTCCACCTTGACGCCGTCGGAGCAGTTGTTGCCGGTGTCGGACTCGCCGGACACCGAGTCCACGCAGGCGCCGTAGTAGTAGGTTCCGGCGCTCGATGGGGCGGTCAATCGGATCGACTCGGCGCTGGTCGCGGACGCCGCGAGGCTGACCACCGAATCCGTGCCGACTGCGGTGTCGCCGGTCGATATCGTCGAGTTTGCCGACCGGTAGTAGCGCAGGGTCGTGGAAGTCGCCGCTCCGTCGCCACGGTTGCGCACCGTGGTGCTGAGGGTGAACGAAGCGCCCGTGTCCGGCGAGTTGTCGTCCACCGACGCCGACTCAACCACCAGGTCGGGCGCTTGCGTTCCGCCGCCGCCACCGGACACGGTATGCCTGCCGATCGCGGACCAGCCGCCGGGCGAGCCGCTGTCGCAGGAGGAGCCGTTCCGGTAGCGGTAGCGCGCCTCGATGACGGTGCCGGCGACAAGGTCGGCGTTGGTCGTATAAGTTGCCGTGACGGTGTCTTCAACGGTCTGGCTGTAGGAGACGCTCGCGCAATCCTCCGTCCAGTCGCCCCCGTTCAAGCGCGGCCCGTAGTCGAAGGCGTAGGTCTCGCCGCCCTCGCCGGACCACTTCCAGCTGAACTTGAACTCCCGGTCACCGGTCACCTCTACCACCGGAGCCGGAAGCCGATCGTCCGCCGGCACGTCTCCCGGGTCCGTCGAGAGGTTCGTCAGGTGCCCCGTGGGCGTCGACAGCATGCTGACGGCCATGATGGCAGTGTCCGCCTCCACCTCGAGTCGCCACTTGCCAGCGCCGTCGCCGAGCGAACCGTTCAGTCCAGAGGCGCCGTCCTCGAGGTCCATGGCGCTCACCGTGCGGGAGGCCTGCGGCGGCAGCGTGAGCGTCACCGGGCCGCCGGGACCGGCGGCGCCCCGGTCGTCGACGCCGCGGATCGTCACCGTCGCCGCCGAATCGCCGGGATTGACCAGCCGCAGCAGGCTCTGCTGGGCCGTGTTGCTGCCGGGGTTGAAGAACGGCACGCGGTGCGTGTTGCCCTCGCTCGGCGCCACGTCGTGCATCGACGTGACGAAGCCGCCGGGCGTGCGGATGTAGGACAGCACGTTGATGTCCAGATCGCTGGTCAACGCCAGCCGCCAGTCGCCCTGCGACGGCGCCCCCGTGCCTTCGGGAAGCCCCTTGGACGCCTCGCCGTCCTCGAGGTCGACCGAGTTGAAATGCACCGTCTGCCGCGCGTCCATGCTGAGTATCACGGGACCGTGCCTTCGGCCCCCGTCGTCGAAGGCGACGATCGAAACCGTCCCGGCGCTCCCGGACAGATTGACGATCCGTGCGAACCCCTGGCGTCCGAGCGCATCCGAGGCGGACGGGAAGAACGGGATGCTGTGCGCTTCGCCCGCAACGGCGGAGGCGGCGCCGGAACCCGACAATGCTGTCGCCGTCGATGAAACGCGCAGGTCCCCGGCGGAAGAAACGACGGGTTCCCCAGCAACGGGGGCGGCCGCGATTAGCAGCAAGACCGCCAGTAGTCGGCGAGCACCGGCCGCCGGGTGCCGGTGCGTCATTTCGCCACTAGCTCGGGGGGGATATCCGTTCACTTACTAATCCTCCGTCCTGTGGTGTGGTGCCGTGCCGTCAGCAACGCAACTCCCGCCCGACAGGGAACCCTGCGGTCGGAAACAACGCGCCTTGTGTGCCGCAGCGTGTTGGCTAGCAGAGGCCGACTCTACCTCAAGTCCCCATGTGCAGCGGCGACCGAAACGTGCAGTTGGTCGCTGCCGTCTCGGTGCCGTGGAACTCCGATGCCCGCCAGGTACGTCTGCTGGCCTTGCACCCCCTGTTCACGCGTCGTCCTGGCAGTTCCGCACCAGCCCCAGTTCTCTCGCGCGGCCCAGGAGCTCGGCCCGACCGGTCACCTCGAACTTCGCGAACAGGCCGCGCAGGTGGTAGCGCACGCCGTGCACGCTCAGCCCCAGCAAGGCCGCCATGGACTTGACCGTGTTGCCCGGCAGCAGCCGCAGCACCTGCCGTTCGCGGTCGGTGAGCCACACGCCGGAGCGGTCTCCGGCGCGGCGCATCGCGGCCAGCACCAGCCGCGCACTTTCGCACTCGGGCGAACCCGGATCCGCGCGGCCAAGAACCTCCCGCACCGGTTCTTCGCAGGCGTCCCGATCCATCACCATGGGCAATGCGTAGGGCGACTCCGCAAACAGGCGCACGTAGCGCCCTACTTGCCGCAGGGCCGCCTCCCGGTCCCCCGCCCGGTGTTCCAGTCCGACCGCCAGCGCCAGCGCCCGCAACTGCGTCCGGCGGAAGGAGCGCTCCCCGGCGACGGCGCGGTAGCCGCGCAGGAGGTCCCGTGCCTCGTCGTGGCGTCCGGTGGCGACGAGCAGCCGCGCACGCGCTTCCGATACGCTCTCGACCTCCCGCCAGCTCTGACTTTCCGCGTCGACGCACGACGCGGTGGTCGTGGGAAGCGACGCCCGCCGCCATGTGCGCTCCGCCTCCTCGACGCGCCCGGCCATCGCTAGCGCGGACACCCTGGCCGCCGCCAGCAGCCTCGCGTACGCGGGCATGCCGGCCGTCCGGACGCGGACCAGCAGCTTCCCGGCGAACGCCGCGACCTCGTCGGCGGCCCCGGACACCAGTCTGGCCTGGGCGAATACGCTGAGGGTGGTGGCGAACGACGAGAACGGCACGCCTTCCTCGGTCAACACCCTCCGGATCCCGCCCGGCTCGGCCGCGGACGCCGGGTCGCGTTCCAGGACGAGTTCCATCCGGGCCACTTCGCAGGACAGCAACGCGACCGGATCGAGGAGGTGATGCTTGCGGGCCACCCGCCGCGCCTTGCGGAACCGGGCTTCGGCATCGCGCACCCGTCCGCGCACGAAGTGGATCTGGGCGTGCAGCATGTCGGCGTAGAACTCGATGTAGCGGCTTCCGCGCAGCAGTTCCCTCGCCGCGGCGAGCCTTTCCAGGGCCGGGTCGAACTCGGCCCTGATGAAATGCAGCACGCTGAGCGCATATTCGAAATAGCCGCGCGTCGGCGCGTCCAGCCGCCGTGACCGGAGGAGCCCGGCTGCCTCGTTGGAAAATCCGCGAATCTGCGGCGAGCCGACCGATTCCCCGCCGTAGAGCCACATGGCGCTCCGCACGATGCAGTCGTCCACATGACGGTCGCTGTGCGTATCGTCCCCGTCTCCGATTACGCGCTCCCCCACGGGTGAGCACTGCGCGTAGAGTGCCCGTGCCTCGTGGTGCTGCCCGGACAGGGTCAGGCGGATGCAGCGCGCGAGTCCCAGGCGCGGCGAGGCGGCCACGACGGTCTCCGAAAGCAGGTCGTCGGCCTCGCGGTACTGCGCGATCCCATGACGCACCCACAGGCGCACGCCGCCGGCCCGCTCGAAAACCTCTCCCGCCAGATGCGCATCATCCCCTGCCACGGCGTGGCGCATGGCCGCGACGGTCTCGCCGCGCCGGGCCAGGGCGCGCGCGATCCGCCGGTGGATCGTCCTGGCCCGTTCGGCGTCCTCGCGGAACCGTTGCGCGGCGCAGTGTTCCCGCACCAGGGCATGCAGGCGCCAACTGCGCGCGCCGCCGGCCCGCACCGGTTCAAGCAGACCGTCGAGCACGCCGAGCGATCGCACCCGCCGCAACGCGTCCCCGGACGGCAGCGCTTCCTTGAGCAATGCATCGTCCATCCAGCCGAACAGGCCCAGGTCCAGGACGGCATCGCGGTCGTCCGCGGAGAGACGGGCGAACAGCCGCGACTCGATCCAATTCGCCGACACATCGTTTCCGTCGCCGCCATTCCCGGTTCCCGCTTCGCCACCGTTGCGGGACACCCGCAGTGCGAGGGCCCAACCGGTGGAACGGGTCGCTTCCCGCGCCAGCGCGCGCCGCGACAGGCCGTGCTCGAAGAACGCGGAGACGTCTGCCCGCGAGAAGCGCAGATCCTCCGTTCCGAGAATCTCCGCACGACCATCCAGGACCGGACCGCCCACGCTCAGGCCGGGCGGAAGACTCCGCCCCGAAAGGGCCAGGTGAAGGTTCGGCGGGCCGCGCCGCAGCAGGAAGTCGACCAGCGACACGCACGACGGGTCCGTCAGCTCCTGCAGGTCGTCGAGGGCGATCACGAACGGCCGGCCCTGCCACTGGATCTCGCGTGCCACCATCGCGACCCGGCTAGCGGCATGTTCGACGGATTCCCCGGCCTGGTCGGTATCCCGGACAGCCAGACCGGCGCTGACGCAGGCAACGGCAATATAGGTGTCCAGAACGTCGGCAGCGTCGGTCCCGTCCAGCGACAGCCAGGCGACCGCCACGCCGTCGGCCCGCAGCCGGCGGCAGCACTCCGCCAGCAGCACCGTCTTGCCGAACCCCCCGCCGGCCTTCAACACCGTCAGCCTGCGCTGCGTCGGCATCGCCCGGTCCACCAGTTCGGGCCGGTGGAGGTAGCCCGCCACCTGCTCGGGAAGGCTCACGCGCTGGCGGAGCACCCACGCGGGGAAAGCCTGGGCACGGACGTCAACGTCCGGGTGATGGAGGTCTTCGGATTCCACCGAGTCTGGCGGGTCAAGCTACGGCGCTCAACCCGTTCTTGTCGACCAGCGTCAGCAGCTTCAACGAAGCGCCCCGCGGCCGCTTCTCCCCGCGCTCCCACTGGCTCACCAGGCCGGTGGTCACGTTCAGGTAGCGCGCGAACACCGCCTGGCTCGCATTCTCCCGAAGCCTAAGGGCGCGAATCTCCGCCGGTGTCATCTCCTCCACGGGCGTCAGGCACATCTCGTCGAACGCCCGCATGGTGCGCTTCGACATCAGCCCCGCTTCCGACAGGCCGAGGGCCGCCTCGTGCGCCGCCGCCATCGCTTCACTCTTGTACTGCTTCGCCATTGCTCTCCACCTCGATGATCGCTCCAATCGACTGCGCCGCCCTGAGACCCGCCTCGTCCAGCCCAAGATACCTGTCGGCGAGCAATCGAAACGCCGCCAGCTCGTCAGGTCGCAGGTTCTCCCGGTCGCTCTTGGCGAATCCGTAGACGAAGAACGCCAGCTCCCGCCTGCGGAACAGCACGATCGTCCGGAACCCGGCGGACCGACCGCCGCCCTCCCGGGCGATACGCTGCTTGATCACGCCACCGCCCAGGTCGGCATCGACAAGCCCGGTCTCGGCGCGCCGGACGGCCTCGCGCAAGGCAGCATCCGCCAGGCCCTCGCGTTTGGCAAAGCGGGCGAACGCCTTGGTCTTGAACGTCTGCAAACCGAATCCCGGATACCATCAGGTCTCCACCTATAGCACTGCGTGTGGCATCATGCAATCCATCCGACCCGGTCGGTACCGAAGGCCCCCTCTCCGGAACCCGCAATCCCGCTCGCACCTCGACGCGCCAGTCGTTCATGCAGCATTAGGCGCTTGGTGATGTAGCCGGAAGCCCCTTCAAAGCCCCGCCTGCCGGCACCCTCCCACTGCCCGCACAGGCACCGGTCGTTCGCCCTCGTCTCGCTCGCGAGCAGCCGGAACAGCCGCTGCGCCGTGACCGGGTCGAGGTCGCACTCGTTCGGCGCCCAGCTCCACGCCTGGTCCGGACTGGCCGCCAAGTGAGCGTCGTGCGGCCCGCAGATGTGGCTCCATGCCGTGTCGCGGGTCATGCGTCGCCCGTTCGACTCGGCGACATCGGAGCAGCGGACGGGCTTCGCCCAGGTGCCTTCGCGATCATGGCCAGCACCGTGGAGGACCGCGTTCTCGGTGTGTGCTGCCACGATCTTCCAGAACGGGTTCGGGAGCCGCAGATACGCGTCGAACCCCACGGGCAAGAAGTCCCCAACCGTCCAGCTCCTGCCGGTGACCACGAGACCGCGCACATCGTTTTGCTTCGCTCTGCGGTAGAACCGCGGCAGGTCGCTCTTGCGCAGTCTTCGGCTCCAGTCCCGTTGTGCTCGCCAGAGCCGGTAGCGGGAGAGCAGGCGGTTCCGCAGCGTCGGCGACTCCGTGCCCGCCGCGTAGATGATCGTGCCAGAGGCACCCCGAGGCGTGTTCGCGTTACTCCTCCGCCACCAAATCCAACGGTGTCTCCGGCGCTTCATGGCCGCCCATTTTGACAAAGAGGCCACGTCCCGGCGATAACCCGTGATCGGAATCAGGGTCGACCGAAGCACTGCCGCATACCGGCACGACCGAACGGTTACCGCTCGACCGCTCGACGCATCGAGAAGTTGCCGAAAGCCCCTTCTTCAAACCATTAACGCTGGTAGTACAGCAGTTCTCATTTTGGCGTCCGATTTCGCCGTCGGATGCAAAACCCGCGCCTTTCCGACCCGATCCGGGCGAAATCGACCGGCAGACCCCTCCTGCGGAAGGGACTGGCGGGCATAATGAGAACTGCTGCTGGTAGTAACTCGGGCTAGACAGGTCGTCTAAAATTTAGTTAAATCAGCAGGTTGATCGCAGTCGGTCTCGGACCAGTGGCCCGATTTCTCAACGCCTCGCGCATCAGGTCCGACATGAACTTTCCGGCTGTCTTGCATTCCCGCCTAGCCAGTTCCTTCGCCGCCACGAGCACATCGTCGTCAATATCAAGAGTGGTTCGCATCTGCTACCTTTCTTCGCTCGTCCAAGGTCGATGCAAGCATAGCATCAAGCATCACTCATCAGGGGAAGATCCATCGTGCCCTGAACGGCCCTCCGAGATTGTTTCCTCCAAGGCACACCTTGGGAAGCGACTATAATTGCCTGATGAACCTCCGGTTCACGAAGATGCACGGCCTCGGCAATGACTTCATGGTCGTCGACCTGGTCACGCAGAACGTCAACCTCGATCTCAAGCTGGTCAGGAACTGGAGCGATCGCAGGACGGGCATCGGTTTCGATCAACTGCTGACGGTGCTGCCGCCGACGGTTCCCGACGCCGACTTCAAACTTCGCATATTCAACAGCGACGGCTCAGAAGCCGAACAGTGCGGCAATGGCGGGCGCTGCGTGACGCAGTTTGTCAGGGACACCGCCCTCACCAAGAAAAGGGGACTCGCGCTGGACACGGCCGGCGGACGCATGCACACGCGCCTGCTCAGGAACGGCAACGTGCGGGTCGAGATGAATGTCCCCAGTCTCAAGGCGACCAAGGTACCGTTTCGGCCGGAACTCGCCACGAAGGAGGGTCCGGCCTTCCGGCTGGCGCTGGACGGTGCATCGGTGCAGTTCACGCCGGTCTCAATGGGCAATCCCCATGCGGTCATTATGGTGGACGATGTCGACAGGGCGCCGGTGGAATCCGTGGGCGCTGCCCTGCAGGCGTCAGACGCGTTCCCCGAAGGCGTCAACGTGGGATTCCTGCAGGCGATGAATCCGGAGAACGCGCGGCTGCGGGTGTTTGAACGCGGCGCCGGCGAGACCCGCGCTTGCGGCAGCGGAGCATGCGCGGCGATGGTCGCTGGCAACCTGCATGGATTGCTCGATCAGTGCGCCACCGTGTCGCTCCCGGGAGGCGATATCGAACTGGCCTGGCAGGGCGAGGGCAACCCGGTCGCGATGACCGGTCCAACGGCTACCGTTTACAGGGGACGTGTCCAGCTATGATGGTGGCGCCCGACAGGAAACACCCATGAAGCAAACGGACCGTGACGCAGCCGAATCCACCGGTCCCCTCGACGCCTACATCGGCTATCTCACCCATGAGAGACGCAGTTCGCCGCATACGATCAGTGCCTATCGGCGAGACCTGGAGGCGTTTCGGGCGAGCGCGGAAGTCGACGACTGGCTCACAGTCAGGCCGCACCATGTAAGCCAGTTTCTCGCACGGCTGCACGCCCGGGGACGCTCGCCCAGCACGATCGGCCGCGCCCTCTCCAGCGTGCGCAATTTCTACGCGTTTCTCGTGCGCCGCGGGTTCACCCAGACGAATCCCGCCGCAGGCATCACCGCGCCGAAAAAACGCAAGAAACTGCCCAAGACACTCGACATAGACAACGCGGCGAAGCTGTTCGATTCGAATCCAGAGTCCCGCCTCGACCGGCGCGACCGGGCCATGATCGAACTGTTCTACGGCAGCGGCATGCGCCTGGCCGAACTGGTTGATCTCGACCTGCGGGACCTCGATCTCGTCAACGGTTTCGCGACCGTCACCGGCAAGGGCAACAAGACCCGGGTCGTGCCGCTCGGGTCGCATGCGATAGAGGCCGTTCAGAAGTGGCTCGAAACCCGCCGCGGCGCCCGGGCATCCGATCCGCTCTTCACTGGACGGGGCGACAACCGAATCAGTCCCCGCACGGTTCAGGCGCGGCTCAAGCGACTCTCCATGCACAATCTCGGGACAGACGTGCTCCATCCGCACCTGCTGCGTCACAGCTTCGCGAGCCACCTGCTCGAATCGAGCGGGGACGTGCGGGCGGTCCAGGAACTCCTTGGCCACGCCGACATCTCGACCACCCAGATCTACACGCACCTCGACTTCCAGCACCTCGCCAAGGTGTACGACGCTGCCCATCCGCGCGCCAAGCAGTCCAGATCGTGATCAGGCTCGTCACCTTCGATCTCGACAACACGCTTTGGGAAACGGACAACACGATCCGCCGGGCGGAATCCGAAATGCGCGCCGTGTTCAGCCGGCGGGTGCCGGACTTTTCGGATCGGTTTGACTTTCACGCGACCCAGGCGCTGCGCGAGCAGGTGATCGCGGACACGCCGGAGATCGCGCACGATGTTTCAAGATTGAGAACAGAGGCTCTGTTCCGCGCCGCGCGGGAGTGCGGCTGCAGCGAAGACGACGCCCGCGCCTACGCGGAAGAGGCCTTCGACGTATTCCTGGATGCCCGTCATCGGATCTCGTACCTGGATGGAGCGCTCGACCTGCTGAAGACCCTCAAGCCCCGCTACATCCTGGTCTCGCTCACCAATGGCAATGCCGATTTCCTGCGGCTTGGCCTCGACCGGTTCTTCTCGTTCGGCTTTACCGCCGCGGACGTGGGGGCCATGAAGCCGCATCGCGCGATGTTCGATGCCGCGCTCGAGCAAGCCGGAATCGCTGCGAGTAACGCTGTCCACGTAGGCGACCAGCCAATCGACGACGTGCAGGGCGCAAAAGACGTCGGCATGCACACGATCTGGTTCAACCCCCAAGGCGCGAAGGACCCCGTGGGCGCCAGTGCGCAGGTCCGCCGGCTACGGGAGATTCCGCGGGCCATCGCGCGGCTGGAAGACTGACAAACGGGCCCCAGCTCCGCGTCCGTGAGCACCCGGGCGCGCCGCAAGATCGAAAGGTCCCAACCCGGCATCGACTCTCCCAGTCACATCGCCGGCACCCGCCGGCCGCGCCCCGTCTCAGGCCTGCATGTCCTCGAGTTCGACGCCCCTGGTCTCGTGCACGAGGAAGTACACGAACGCGATCGAGACGAAGGCCGCCGCCGCGTAGAGGCCGTAGGCCCCGCCGAGACCGATCGTCGCCAGGAGGACGGGGAACGTGAGGGTCACCCCGAAGTTCGCCAGCCATTGCGCCAGTCCGCTCACCGCGAGTCCGGATCCCCGCAGTTGATTGGGGAACATCTCCGACAGCATCACCCACATCACCGGGCCCCACGAAAAGTTGAAGATCACGACATAGGCGTTGGCGGCTATCAGCGCGGCGAGCCCCATCTGGTCCGATAGTTCGAGCGTGCCCCCGGCCGAAACCATTGCGCTACCGAAAACGACCACCAGCGTCGACAGGGTGACGGCCATGCCAATGCTGCCGAAGAGAAGGATCGGCTTGCGGCCGATGCGATCGATGAGAACCACCGTCGCGATGCAGGCCGCTATGCTGACCCCGCCCGAGAAGACGTTGATCAGGAGCGCATCGCTCTCGGCAAAACCGGCCGACTGCCACAGGACGGCACCGTAGTAGAAGACCACGTTGATGCCCACCAGTTGCTGGAACGTCGCGAGGGCGACCCCCACCCATACCAGGCGCTTGAGCCCGATCTGCCTGTCGACCACATCCCGCAGGCTCGGCGCATGGTGGTCGCTGGCCAGCGAGTCGTAGATCTCCCGTTCCTTGGCCTCGGCCGCCGGTCCGAGCAGCCTGGTGAGCACCCGTAGGGCGCGGTCCCGCTGCCCGCTGGCGACGAGAAATCGGGGGCTTTCCGGGATGAAGAGCAACGTCACCAGGAAGATGGATGCGGGAACCATTTCCACCCAGAACATCCAGCGCCACGCTTCGAATCCCCAGGCGAGGTCGTTTATCGCACTGCCGGCGAAGTGGGCGATCAGGTAGTTGCTGACGAAAGCGATGAAAAGGCCGGTGATGATCGCTATCTGCTGCAGGGTCGCGAGCGAACCCCGGTAGTGAGCTGGCGCGACTTCGCTGATGTAGGCAGGCGAGAGGATGCTCGAGGCGCCGACGGCGAGGCCGCCGAGGATCCGCCAGAAGACGAATTCAGCGGACGTCTCGGCGACGCCAGAGCCCCAGGCGCTGGCGACGAAAAACACGGCGGCCACGACGAGTATGTTGCGGCGTCCGAAACGGTCAGCCAGGTTGCCGGCGATGAAGGCACCCGCCGCGCAGCCGAGCAGCATCGACGCGACGTTGAACCCGGTACCCACGCTGTCGGAGTCGAACGCGATGCGCAGGCCGTCCACAGTGCCGTTGATCACGCCGCTGTCGAAGCCGAACAGGAACCCGCCAAGGGTGGCCACGACGGAGATCAGGACGACGAACGGGAGATTGATGGTGTCGTTACTCAAGGGCGGACCTCGGAGGTTTTTACGGTCAGAGTATCGATGCCAAGGCCATGGCGATGCCCAGAAACGACAGGAACCCCGCTACGTCTGTCACCGTGGTGAGAATAATGGACGACGCGGTCGCCGGATCCTGACCCAGCCGGGTGAGCACCATGGGCACCAGTGCTCCGGCGACGCCGGCAGCGGGTATGGACAGCACCATGGCGCAAGAGATCACCAGCGATAGTCCGGGCGATCCGCTCCAGAGATACACGCCGGCGCCGCAGACCAGCGCCAGGGCAAATCCGTTGGCAATGCCGGCGATCATTTCCTTGGTCAACAACCTGGGCAGTTCGCGTGTGCCAACTTCGCGGAGGGCCAAACCGCGAACGGTTACGGCAAGCGCCTGGGCTCCCGCATTGCCGCCCTGACCTGCGACAACGGGCAATAACACCGCCAGGGCAGTGAACTGGGCAATCAGCCCTTCGAACATGGCCACTACTGCAGAGGCGAGGAAGGCCGTCAACAAGTTGATCTGCAGCCACGGCAGGCGCCGCCGAATAGCAAAAACAGGCGTAGACAATGCCTGCTCATCCGGGCTTGCGCCGACCATTTTCTGCATGTCCGCGCTTGCGGCTTCGCCGACGGCTTCCAGGAGCTGGTCGTGGCGCACGACTCCCAGCAGACGCTGGCCGCTGTCGACCACCGGAAGCGAATCTGCGCGATGTTCCTCCAGCAGCGCCACGACTTCGTCTCGCGGCGCGACCACGTCGACCGCCACCGCCGGGTTGGCGAGATCGCCAACGATTTCCTCCCCGTCCGCGAGCGCCAGCGCTTGCATGTCCACACGTCCATCGAGGCGCCGCCCGGAGTCCACAAGGTAAAGCGTTCTGCCACCGCGTATCGGCGATGCCCGAATACGCTCGATGGCGTTGGCCACGGTCTGGTCCCGGTTCAACGTGACCACCATCCTGTCCATCCAGCGGCCGGCCGCGCGCACCGGCAAGTCGATCAGGCGTTCCAGGTCCCGTCGTGTGGTTGCTGGCAACGCTTCGAGCAGCGCATCGCGCTGCTGCTCTGCCAGGCCGGGCACAAGGTTCAACGCGAGATGGGTCGGGGCGAGGTCGATCACGGCAATCTGGCCCGCGAGCGCCATGTTTCGGAACAATGTGCTTGCCCGCGAAGGCGAAAGGCGGTCCAGCATGGTCACGCGGCTTCCGTCACCGAGTCCGGTGAACTCCGACGCGAGAAGGGCGTCGTCGGCGTCCTCGAGTACGCGGGCCGCGTCGCCAGGGAAACGGCTGACAAAGTCGTCCCTCACGGACCGGGCCAAGTCCAGATTCGCACTCATCGAGCGTGTGGCTCTCCCAACAGGAGCTTCGGCAAGTCGGCCAGCAACTCGAACATCGCGCCCGCGAGGCGGGCGAATGCCTGCTCGTCGCGTTTCGGCGTCTCGAAGAAAGTTCGCCTGAACTGCGCCAGGGCAAGCACACCGACAGGCCGGCGCGACACATCAACTACCGGCAGCCAACGCTCCCCTTGGGCAGCGAAAGCGGCGGTCGCTGCACGCAGGTCCGATGAGGCGAGCAGGGGACGCGCGGGCGACAGGCAGTCCCGCACCTCTGCATCAAAGCCACGAATCAGCGCCCGTTCGGCGTCCAGCGTCCCGACCAACCGATCCGTGTCGTCCAGCACCAGGAGCGGTGCGGAATCCGGAGACCTCCGCGAACGCAATGTCTCGATCGCTTCGGCGACGGTGGCACCCTGTCGAACCCAGGCGAAGTCCAGGTTCGCGAGCGCGCCGACCGTGCCGTCGCGGAACAGGAACGCTCGATCGAGTTCGCGTCTGCGCCGCTGCGACAAGAGAGCATGTAGCCTGGTCCGTCGTTGCGGTTCGATGCGGCGAGAGAGCTGTACGGCATCGCTCAACGGCGCGGACGATATCCAATGGACGATTGTCTCGTCGCTGCGCCCGTCCAGGATCTCGCTCGCCACGGACTGCGGCAGACGAACGAGAACGCCCGGCAGAACATCGTCGGACAGACAGGACAGAAACTCCTTCGCGCCGCTACTCTCACCCGAGACCACTGCATCCGCGAACTGCTCCGGGTGCATTCCAGCGTAGCGCTCGACCAGCCCGCCCTGGGCAGCATGCGGGTCGCTCATTGTGAATGGCTCGTCAGCCGGGTCACCAATGCGTCGTTAAATCGGGCTGCCGGAACGGTGACCAGGCCCTCGTCGGTTGCCAGTACCAATGCCGTGCGGCGCAATTCAACCACCGTTCCTTCGATGGCGTCGATTCGAATCCGATCCCCTTCGCGGTATGCATCCAGTTCGCGCCGCGCGATGAGGTTGGCCACGTACCCGCGAGCGCCAAGCGCGAACGCCAGTCCCAACGCCCCGAGTCCCAGGGTGAACGCGACGAGCGCCAGGTTGGCGATGAAGGAAACCTCGATTCCCAACTGCTGGGCGGCGGCAATCATCGCCGGTACGCTGACCACCCAGTAGGCCGCTCGCGGCGGGAATGGGATGGATCGCATGCGGCGCCGAACGAGTTCGCGAAGCGCCATGCCAAGCAGGTGACCGCCAATCAGGATCAGCGCGGCAGCGAACAGCCTCGGCAGGAAAACAAGCGCGCCATCGAGGAACCGGGTCGTCTGGCCGATGCCGAGCACGTTGAGCGATAGCGCCACAGTCGCTGCAAGTATTGCCCAGAACGTCATCGGCGCCAGCATGCGCGCGGCCCTCCGGCGCGGGCCCATGGCGTCATCATCACCGCCGACGAGTCGCGAGACGACTATCCTGCCTGCAAAGGCAAAGCCCGCACCGAGAATCAGTACGCCCAGACCGAGCAGTTCCGAATATTCGCCTAGATCGACCACACACATGTCTCCATCGACGCCACCTGCTATTGCCTTTTGGCTGACATCGCGTGTGTCGTCAACAGCTTCCAGATTAATCCGTAACGTGCTGCGGACGTCAAACTGCGATGCCCGGACTCAATACGGCGTGATGACAGAAGGAGCTCGCCTGAAGCGCACCTCACCCTCCCTAGCTTAGCTCGTCTGCAAATCAAGAACCTGCGCCGCAGGACGTACTAAACCACGTGATGAGGCGCCAGTTTTCCAGCCGGGGCCCGGCTCTACGACAGCTAGGACCTGGAGGCGTTCCGGACGTTCAGCGAGAAGCGATCAGCGACTTGGGAAGGCCGATAGCCAAAGTCTGGCGAAAGGCGCGTGCGATCACCTACCTGAAATGCGGCTTTGGGCCATCGAACGCCGGTCATCGACTTCCTACACTGACCACAACACTTGGCAACCCGACTGAATCGGTCCTTCGAGCGCTCGCAGGAGAATCATGGGGAACGTCGTCAAGCTGCACGATACCTACGGGGACGCGTCGAAGTCCGCAAGGTACACCCGTATCCACACGCGCGCCCAAGACGGCATCGAAACTCCCGCCGTGACGATCGAGGCCCATCGGCCGGGAGGTGCGCCCGGATTCTCGCTGGTCGGCATGCCCCAGACGGCGGTTCGCGAAGCCCGGGACCGCGTCAAGAGCGCGCTCAAGACGACGCGTCTCGAGTTCCCGAGAGGACAACTCGTGGTCAACCTGGCGCCTGCGGATCTCGCCAAGCTGGGCGGCCGGTACGACCTCGCCATCGCCATGAGCATCCTGGCGGAAACAAACCAGGTGCCCGGCCGCCACCTCGAAAGCCTGGAGTTCATCGGTGAACTGTCGCTCTACGGTGAAGTGCGGCGCGTCCGGGGCTGTTTCGGCGCGGCGCTCGCGGCCCGGAACGCCGGGCGCGGACTGGTGTTTCCCTCGGCCAACGCGGCCGAGTTGGCAGGTCTCGTGGATACGCCGCTGTACCCGGTCGAATCCCTGGCCCACGCGGTGGCGATCACGCGAGCCGAAGACCCGGTTCCGTGGTCACCGCCGGAACGAATCACAACATCGCGCAGCGAGCGATTGTCGCTCGACGACGTCAAGGGTCAACTGGCCGCGAAACGCGCACTCGTGATCGCCGCGGCGGGCGGCCATCACCTCCTCATGCGCGGGCCGCCGGGCTGCGGAAAGACCATGCTAGCGAAACGCCTGGTCAACCTCATGCCCGCCCTGACGCGGGCGGAAGCGATCGAAGTCGCCAACGTCTACTCCGTGGCGGGCAGGGACCGTCCCTCCGGCGATTTACGACCGTTTCGCGATCCGCATCACACCGCATCCACGGCCGCCCTCGTCGGCGGCGGCGCACCGGTGGCCCCCGGCGAGTTGACGCTGGCGCATCACGGTGTCCTGTTTCTCGACGAGTTGCCCGAGTTCCGGCGCGATGCCCTCGAAGCGCTGCGCGAACCGCTGGAGTCGGCACAGGTCGTGATCGCACGCGTGAACCAGAAGTGCCGGCTGCCGGCGAGCTTTCAGTTCGTCGCCGCCATGAATCCCTGTCCTTCGGGATTCGTCTGCGACGAGAAAGACTGCCGCTGCACGCCGCAGCAGATTCACCGGTACCGGAGTCGCCTCTCCGGTCCCCTGCTGGACCGGATCGACCTCACGGTAGAGCTGGCGCCGGTCACGGAAGACGAACTGTGGAACGGCGGATCGCCCGGTCCCGATGAAGCCACCTCTCGCCGCGAGATCGAAGCCGCTCGCGCCATCCAGCTTCGCCGAAACCAAAAGTACAACCGGGAACTCGACGCCCGCGATGTCGAGCGGCACTGTGCCCTCGACCCAGCGGGGCAAGATATCCTGCGTCGCGCGGTCGAGAGCTACAAGCTGTCAGCCCGCGCGATCCACCGCGTGCAGAAGGTGGCCCGCACCATCGCCGACCTGGCCGAAGAAAGGGACATCGGGGCCTCCCATGTGACGAAAGCACTGGCTTATCGCGCCGCTTCGACAGACGGGCCAGGCGAATAATGGACACGGAAAGTGGCGTGAACCGGGAAGAGGAACGAACAGTTAAGGAGTTGAGGAACCTTGATGCTGTCTCCGTTAGACTGGCAGCAGAAGCGAAGAAGCTCGACGCCGAAGCGAAGAAGCTGGAAGCGGAAGGGCGCAAGATCGAGCAGACTGCGTATACGGACGCGGGCAAGTTGGCGCTCGCGGCATTTGCCACGATTCTTGCCGCGCTGCAGGTCGCCAATGCGTTGGGTTGGCTATAAGGAGGAGAGCATGTCATTCGACAGGCACGAGATTCTGCCGAGCGGGATAAAGGTCGATCGTCACTGGTGGTATTTCGCCAAGCTGGTGATCGCTATAGTCATAGGCGCAGTCGCGGCGATCGTGGTCCACTCGCTCCTGTAACGCGAAGTTCTCCCCTAAAGCAAACTCTCCGAGGACCCGACCACGCCTCATCCGCCGTCTCGCCCTTGCGCTGGCTGGCCGTCCCTCCCAAACTTAGCCGTTTGCGAATTCAACAAACGTAGGGGAAGGCATGGCCATCGTCGAGACGCGCTACGGCAAGGTAGAGGGCTACAGCAGCAACGGTATCCAGGGTTTCAGGGGCATTCCCTTCGCGGCCCCTCCCGTGGGAGGGCGGCGCTGGATGCCACCGGAGCCGCCCGAGCCCTGGGCCGGGGTGCGTGACGCGAAGGACTGGGGCAAGCAGGCGTGGCAGGCCGCATCCCCGGGCGAAGGCCCGCTGAAGTTCGTGTTCAACGCCGCCAACGCCGAGAAGCGCGACGAGGACTGCCTGCAGCTCAATGTCTGGACGCCGGGTCTCGACGACGCCAAGCGTCCCGTGCTGATGTGGATCCACGGCGGCGGCTTCTCTGGAGGTACCGGAGGCACGCCGGTCTACGACGGCGAGATCATGTCCAGGCGCGGCGACGTGGTGGTCGTGACCATCAACTATCGGATAGGCCCGCTGGGATTCCTCAACCTGAACGGGGCGACGGGCGGGCGCATTCCGTCGACCGGGAACGAGGGGTTGCTGGACCAGGTCGAGGCACTGAAATGGATCCGCGACAACATCGCGACGTTCGGCGGAGATCCCGGCAACGTCACCATCATGGGCGAGTCGGCCGGCGCCATGAGCGTCGGTGCGCTGCTGGCGTTTGCGCCAGCTCGCGGACTCATTCACCGGGCCATGCCGATCAGTGGCGCGGCGAGCACCGCGAACACGCTCGAGCGCGCGGAGGCGATCGGAGAGGGCATAGTGCATAAGCTGGGCCTGTCCGGAAACGATGTCGACAAGCTGATCGCGCTGGAGCCGGAAGCGCTGTTGCAAGGCGCCATGGGGTTCAGGCTGCCGGAGGGCGGCATGAGCTTCGCGCCGGTCATCGACGGCCACCAGCTTGCCGAGTTGCCGCTGGACGCGATCCGGGGCGGCGCGGCCGACGGCATTCCGATCCTGGTCGGCACGCAGCGGGATGAATGGCGGCTGTTCGTCTGCCGAGGCGCGCTGGCGGCGGATCTCGACGAGGCCAGGTTGGTCACCGAAGTTTCGAAAGTGGTTGAAGACGCGCAAGGCGTCATCGACGGCTACCGCCGGATCCTTGGCGGTCGCGGCCACCCGACCGACGTGGTCTCAATCCTGGCGGCGATCGAGACCGGCCGCAAGATGCGCATACCGTCGATCGAACTGGCCGAGGCCATGGCGGCGCGGGGACAGCCGGCGTGGCAGTACGTGTTCACCCATGAGTCGCCCTGGGATGGCGGATACCTGATGGCGTCGCACGCGATCTTCATCGGCTTCCTGTTCGGCACGCATGACTACAGCGGCGAGAGCGCCGAGTTCTTCGGCCGGGGCGAGGCCGCCGACACGCTCTCCGGGCACCTCCAGGACGCGGTGATCAACCTTGCCGGGAACGGCAATCCCCGCACCGAAGCGCTTCGTGACTGGGTCGCCTACGACACCGAGACACGCTCGACCGCCGTCTTCGGCCATCCGGTGGAGGTCGCGAGCGCTCCCTTCGACGAGGAACGCCTGCTCTGGGCGAACCACCCCGTCGGACTGCCGTTCGGACCCGACAGGCAGTAGTCCGAATCGGCCCTGATTGCGCGCGCCGCGTGATGTGCCGCAAGACGCGCGCACCGGAGCGCCTTGGCCGGTCGTTCGCCGCGGCCGTAGCGCTCGGCGCGGCGTTTGCCGTGGCAGAGCCGACTTTCCAGCACGGCGTTTCGTATTTCGGCGAGTTCAAGTATCCGCCCGATTTCGAGCATTTCGACTATGTGAATCCTGACTCGCCCAAGGGCGGGATGCTGGTGCTCGAAAGCAACAGCAACTGGCGCGCGTTCAATCCCGAGGGTGTCGCCACCCCAGGCGCCGGGATCATCATGGGATCTGCGCCGGTCCTCTACGACACGCTCTTCATCCCGGCGGACGACGAACTCGGCACGTTCTACGGCAATCTCGCAGAAGCGGTGATGATGGCCGACGACTTTACGTGGGTGCGCATCCGCCTTCGACCCGAGGCCCGCTGGCACGACGGCACTCCCGTAACGGCCCGCGATGTCGTGTTCACATTCGACTATCTTCGCGACAAGCTCGACAAGCCGCGCAAGATCCGGGACAACCTGCAGTCGGCCTACTCGGTGATCAGGTCAATGCAGGTGCACGGCGATCACGAACTCACCTTTCACCTGCAAAAACCAAGCGGAGTAAACGCCGGTGTCGTTATCAGCCTCGGCAAGATTGCCATCCTCCCGGAACACTACTGGCGCAAGCACGACATCACGGAACCAACGCTGGCGCCACCGATCGGCAGCGGCCCCTACCGCATCGCGGACTTCAAGGTATCGGGGTTCCTGCTGTACGAGCGGGTTCCGGGCTATTGGGGCCGGCACCTCGGCGTGCACCGCGGCCGCTACAACTTCGACCGGATCCGCTACGACTACTATCGCGACGCGACGGTGGCGCGGGAAGCGTTCCGCAAGGGCCTGATCGACTACCGGCAGGAGACCGATCCGCGTTACTGGCACGAGGGCTACAACATCCCGGCGCGGGACAAGGGCTGGATCGTCATGCGCAGGCACAACTTCGGCACGTACGTCGGATTGATTCGCGCCTTCGTCCTCAACACCCGGCGGGAGAACCTGAAGGACGTGCGGGTGCGGGAAGCCCTGACCCTCGCTTTCGACTATGACTGGTACGACCGGGTGATCACCCAGGGCTTCTACACGCGTCCCGAAAGCTACTTCTCGCAGACGAGTTTCTCTGCCATCGGCCTGCCTGACCCGGCCGAGGTTGCCCTGCTGGCGCCCTTTCGCGATCAGCTACCGAAGCGCCTCTTCGCGCAACCGTTTGGTTTGACGCGCTCAGGCGGCGTAGGGCGCAACCGAGATGTCATGCTCCGGGCGCGGGAACTGCTTCGGGGGTCGGGTTGGACAATACGCGAAGGCGCTCTGAGGAACGCTGCCGGCGAGCAGTTCGAGCTTTCCTTCGTCATCCGTTCCGTCGCCGAGAAACGCCTCGTCACCCCGTACGTCGATCAGCTGCATCGGCTCGGTTTCCGAACGCAAGTGCGCATGCTGGAGCCCGCGCAATACATCAATACGATGAGGGAGTTCGATTTCGACATCTCTCTTCACGGTGTAGGGATTGGGCAACCGCCCACGCTCGAGCTGGTTTCCTATTTTCATTCGAGGAATGCACAGATGCCGCTGGGGTCCAACCACGCGGGGATTCAACACGATGCCGTGGATGCGATGGTGATGCAGGTGCTGAATGCGCGCACGAAAGAAGATCTGACCGCCGCGCAGAGGGCTCTTGATCGTATCCTGCTATGGAACTTCTACCTGATCCCGCTCATCTCGATCGAGGGGCCGCGCGTGCTCTACTGGGACAGGTTCGGCCGCCCCCCGTTCGACGCCGAGTTCCGCACCGGCTTTCCGGACACGTGGTGGCACGACGAGGCGAAAGCGGCTCGCATCACGCTGTCCAACTAGCGCCCGCAGGGCAAGGGGCGGCCAAAGTGCGCTAAGGTGCATGACGTCAGAACGCCAAAGGGGGATCAACAATGTCCAGGTATCGACGCGTCGTCACGGGCCATGACGACGACGGCAAATCCATCATCGCCATGGACGGCGGGCCCGGCATTCGGCGCGGCAACCTGTACGAGATGTGGTGCACACAGAGCATGCCCACCCACAATCGCGAACTGGTTGATGCCGTTGCGACGCGCCCCGGTTTTCTCGAACCCGATCCCAACGGCACGATATTCCGATTTTTCGAAGTGCGGCCGGAACGCGAGCTTGGCAGCCGCGAGGACCGCGAACGCGAAAACCGGAAGCGCCTCGCGGCCATGAGCGAAGAAGAAAGGGCTGCGGCAATCGACCGGAGACCGGACACCTCCCGGCACCCCGGGATGCACAAGACCAGGACGGTGGACTACATCATCCTGCTCAGGGGCGAGGTGACGATGCTGGTCGACAAGGGGGAAGTGGATCTCAAGCCTTTCGACGTGGTTATCCAGCGCGGCACCAACCACGCATGGGTGAACAAGGGCGACGAGACGGCAGTGCTGGTAGCGATGATGGTGGTGGCCGAACCGCTACCCTGAGCGGGTCCAGCCAGACTCAGGCGCTCAGCCGCTCCACATCGTAAGGATCCATCCGCCGGTCCGCCGTCACGAGCACCGTCTTCTCGATCTGGGCCTGGGCCACCAGGAGGCGATCGAACGGGTCGCGATGGTGCATGGGCAGCGTGGCAACCTGAAGCGCATGTCGATGTTGAACTGGCAAGCCACTGGTACCGCTCTGCGCCATCCGCGACTCGACGTAGTCGTTCGGTGGAACTGGAAGCGGAAGTCTGCCGATAGCGTACTTGATGGCGATTTCCCACGAACTGGCGGCGGACAGGAGCAACTCGTTACTCACGTCTTCCAGTTGCGCCAAGGTCCATGCTTCGATTCGATCCGGGCATGCCTGAAGCCAGAGCCAGACATGCGTGTCCAGCAGCAACTTCAACGTTCGAATTCCGCGAGCAGATCGTCGGACAATGGATCGTCGAAGTCGTCTGGCACTTCAAACAACCCCTTGTCCAAGCCAAACACCCGCTTTGGCTCGCCGTCGATGGGAATCAGTTTGGCCACAGGTTTCCCTGCTCGAGCGATCACGATCTCTTCGCCTGCGCTGACTTGGCGCAGCAGCCTGGAAAGCTGGGTCTTGGCCTCGTGTATATTGACTTCTACCATGGGTCCACATTGAACTAAGTTCTTGACTAAATCAAGACTCGATACCCCCCTCGGCAAACCGGGGTTCACACCGAAACGCGCGTTGCCTTGGCTTCCGGCAACACCGTCTGCTCAGCCAGTGGTGGTGCCACTTCTGAAGCATGTATTCGCCTGCCCTGGTCAGGCCGCCAAGCGCACACTTGTCACGCCATGGAGGAAGTCCGCCATCAGGTATGCGAGCCTCGCCCGAATCGATGGCCGCCGCAGCGCAGCGCTCGCGACCTGGCGCAGGGGTTCGCCCCACCATGCCCGCGACAGCACCACTTTCGGGGGATGCGCCTGCAGGGCCTGTATGCGTTTCACTTCGGGCAGGCGTTCCGCTTCGATGGTTTCGAGCGCCCGCTTCAATCGATCGGGGGATGCGGACTTCGACAGGAGCGGCACAAGGTGATTCGCGGCCACGATGGCATCCCGGAGCGCGATGTTGATTCCCTGACCGGCCACCGGTGACATGGCATGTGCGGCATCGCCGATGACGATGGCGCCAGGTCGACTCCATCGTTCCACCCTGTCGGAGACGCTCTCCAGCAGGAACGGGCTGCGGACGTCCTGTCCATGGCGCCGCAGGTGCGCCGCGAGGTCGGGCGAGACCTGGTTGGCCATCTCCTCGATCCATGCATCAACGCCCCGGTTGCGCATGTCTCCGAACGTGCCCTTGAGGATGACCCAACCCAATTGCAGCGTGTCGTCCCATGTGCGATAGGCGATCAGCAAGTGCCCGCGACCGGTGTACCCTCGACCACCGGTCCACGCCTCGGGGCTTGGGATCTTGCACCAGATAACGTCCATGGGCGGGCTCAGGGATCGCGCCGAAAGGCCGAGTTGCCGGCGCACGATGGAGTTTCGTCCATCGGCACCTATCACGAGGTCCGCCGGGACGGTTCGCTCGGTCTGATCGCCCCGATGTCGGATCGTCACCCCGGTGACACAGCCGTCTTCCCACTGCAGCGACCTGACAGCCACACCCCTTTCGAAAGAGAACCGGGAACATTGCTGCGCGCTTCGGACGACCCCTTCGAGGAGGGCCGGTTGCGAAATCGCGATCGGCGGCTGGCTCCGAAATGCCTCGGATTCCAGCGACGCGCGAAAGATCTCGCGTCCGTTGAGATAGACCGCAGCCTCCTGCTGGACGTACCGGGGCGTGGCGTCCAGTACGGTGCGAAGGCCCATCTGCTCCAGCGCCTCGACGCCGCTCGGCATGAGCACCTCGCCGCGGAACTCCCGGGCGAAGTCTCGCCGTCTTTCCAGCAGGGTGACATCAACGCCACGCCGCGCCAGTAGCCAGGACAACGTCGCGCCAGCCGGGCCGGCGCCGACTACGACCACCCGGCTACGGGATAAACCAGGGTTCACTCTCAGGCGTGCGTCGCGATGAACTTCTTCACCGCGTCGACATCCGGCGGCAAGACCGTCTTCCGCTCGGGCAGGTCTGCCAGTCCGTCCAGGGCCGGGTGGTGGGCGACATCCTGGCCCGCGGCGGCATTGACGGAGTCGGGGAACTTCGCGGGATGCGCCGTCGCCAGGCACACGACCGGCCCCGAAGGCTGATGCCGCCGCGCCGCGGCCACACCCACGGCGGTATGTGGATCCAGCACGTATCCGTGACGCGCGTATACGTCGCCGATCGTGGCCATGGTCTCCTCTTCGCTCACGGCGGCGGGCACGATGCTCTCATCCATCGGCCGCCCGTCTTCGATTCGGGCGGAGCCGTCTGCCGCGAAATCCGCCATGAACGTCTCAAGCGCTTCGGAACTGCCTAGCCGATAGTAGAGAAAGCGCTCGAAGTTGCTTGCGACCTGGATGTCCATGGACGGGCTGATGGTGCGATGCACGGGACCCAGCGCGTAGACCCCCGTGGCGAAGAACCGGGCGAGGATATCGTTGCTGTTGGTCGCGAGAATGAGCCTGTCTATCGGCGCGCCCATCGCGCGCGCGAGGTAGCCCGCCAGGATGTCTCCGAAGTTCCCGGTGGGGACGCTGAACGCGACCGGCCGATCGAGCTTCAGTGCCGTGTGGAAGTAGTACACGATCTGCGCCATGAGCCGCGCCCAGTTCACGGAATTGACGGCGCCGAGCTCGAATCGTCCCTTGAACTCCAGGTCGCCGAAGATCGATTTCACGACCCGCTGGCAGTCATCGAAAGTGCCCCGGATGGCGAGACAATGCACGTTCGAATCCCGCGTCGTGGTCATCTGGCGGGCCTGGAGTTCGCTTGTCCCACCGTCCGGATAGAGCACGAAAATGCCGATGTTCGGGCGATTCCGGGCGCCGGCGATGGCGGCGCTGCCCGTATCGCCGCTCGTCGCGCAGAGAATGTTGAGACGCCCGCCCCTCGCGTTAAGCATGTGTTCGAACATCCCGCCCAGCACCTGCATGGCGATGTCCTTGAAGGCGAGCGTCGGGCCGTGAAACAGCTCCAGCACCCGCAGGTCGCCGACCTGCACGAGCGGGGCGACATCCGGGTGCCGGAACGAGGCGAAAGCCTTCGCCACAATGCGTTCCAGCTCTTCGCGCGAGAGATCGCCGATGAACGGCTCGAACAACTCTACCGCGAGCTCCGCGAAGCCGAGGCCGCGCCAATCGTCGAGCCGGGAGCCAAGATCGGGAATCGACTCGGGCAAGAGCAGTCCGCCGTCCGGGGCCAGACCTGTCATGACCGCGTCCTGAAACGGCATGGGCGATGTGCGCCCTCTTGTGCTCACGTACCGCATAAGGCGACGCATCTTAGCCGAAACGAGGCCCCTGACTCACGCGAGCAGCGATGAAAAGAAAAGGGGCGCGAGATCGCGCCCCTTCGCAGTTTGTGAGTGGAAGCGATGTCAGCCCTGGGCGAACTCCGGGTAGGCCTCGATGCCCGTCTCGGAAATGTCCGCACCGACCTCTTCGTCTTCTTCCGAGAGGCGGATGCCCATCGTGAACTTCAGGATTGCCCACACCGCCAGGCTCGCGAGGAAAACCCAGGCGAAGATGCCGACGATACCGGTCAACTGGCCGGCGATGGTTGCATCGGGATTGTTGAAGACCACGGCCAGAATGCCCCATATGCCCGCAACGCCATGCACGCTGATGGCGCCAACCGGATCATCGATCCTGAGCTTGTCGAGCAGGACGATGGAGGGCACCACGACCAGGCCCCCGACCGCGCCGATGATCATCGACCAGAACGCCGTTCCGTTCAGCGGGTCCGCGGTGATCGAGACGAGGCCCGCGAGGGCGCCGTTCAATGCCATTGTGAGGTCGGCCTTGCCGAACCAGATATGGGCCAGGATCAGGGCCGCGACGAGGCCGCCGCAGGCGGCGATGTTCGTGTTCACGAACACCTGGGCCACCGCGTTCGCCTCGTCGATGTTGGAGAGCTTCAGCTCGGAACCGCCATTGAAACCAAACCAGCCAAACCACAGTACGAACATGCCGAGCGTGGCCAACGGCATGTTGCAGCCCGGGATCGCGTTGATGCGTCCGCCGGGGCCGTACTTGCCGGCGCGCGGTCCAAGGAGGATCACGCCAGCCAGCGCCGCCGCCGCGCCGCACATGTGCACGATGCCGGATCCCGCGAAGTCGGAGTAACCGGCTTCCGAGAGCCAGCCGCCGCCCCAAGTCCACATCCCCTGCACGGGATAGATGAGCCCGGTCAGCACCACAGCAAAAATCAGGAACGCCCAGAGCTTCATGCGCTCCGCTACCGCCCCCGACACGATCGACATGGCCGTAGCGACGAAGACAACCTGGAAGAAGTAGTCGGACCGCTTCGAGTAGTAGGTGTCCCCGCCGCTCGCGAGCGTGTCCGCAACCGTATTCTCCGCGCCGATAAGCGTGCCGAAGCTCGGCAGAATCGAGCCCGCATCCACGTTCTCGTACATGATGTAGTACCCGAACAGCAGGTACATGATGCACGCGATGGAATAGAGCGAGACGTTCTTCGTCAGGATTTCCGCCGTGTTCTTGGCGCGGACCATGCCAGCTTCCAGCATGGAAAAGCCGCACGCCATGAACATGACGAGCACACCCATCACCAGAAAGTAAAAGGTGTCTAGTGCGTAGTTGGTCTGGATCAAGTCTTCCACGTAAATCTCCCGATATTCACCGGGCGTTTCGGCGCCTATACAGCGTCTGGCCCGGTCTCACCTGTTCTTATTCGAACCACTTCTTCGAGTGAGGTGACGAACACCTTGCCATCACCCACCTTGCCGGTGTTCGCGGACGTCCTGATCGCATCCAGGCACTGATCGAGCAGATCGTCTCCGATCGCGACCTCGATCTTTACCTTGGGCAGGAAGTCCACGACGTACTCGGCGCCCCGATAGAGCTCGGTATGCCCCTTCTGCCGGCCAAATCCCTTGACCTCGGTCACCGTCATGCCCGCCACGCCGATTTCGGACAGCGCCTCGCGCACATCGTCGAGTTTGAACGGCTTGATGATGGTAGTGATGAGTTTCATTGTTCGACCTCACTCATAGTTGGCTACATGCTTTTTGAAATCGAAAAGATCAGGCGGAGCTCGCAGTCGGCGCCGCAGACTTCTTCGTCCAGGTTCGTCCCAACGACGGCGAGTCCGAGGTCTGCACCTCCGATGGGAACCGTCAGCGTGACACTATAGTCCATGTAGCTGTCCTCGTCCGGTCCGCCAATCTCTTCCGCCATGCTCATCCCAACCTGGAAATCGAGACTCGCGGCATCGCCCGGTGCCCAGCTATACCCGATGTAGGGGTACATGAACGAAGGACCGCCCGCACCAAGGTATTCGGGGGAATAGTTGACGCCCAGGGTGATGGCGCCGATTCCGATGGAACCCGCGACCTCCAGATAGTCCAGGCTGTCCCCCTCGCTCGGATACTCGAAGCGAATGACGCTGACATCGAAGGTGGTGCCGTTACCGAGTTCACCCCCGTAGCCTGCGTAGAGATCAATCTCCGTGCTCGCATCGTCTCCGTACTTCAGGTTGGACGCCCAGGTGCCGATGTAAAAGCCGGATTCAAACCCGTAGTCGAATCCACCCTGGATCGCCGGGTCGCGGGTCGTCTGGGACCAGCCCCGGAAGGAGTAGTCCGTGGCGACCGTGACGTTGCCGGAGATCTCTCCCGCGGCAGCTCCCGTCCCGGTCCAAATGGTCATGAACGCTGCTGAGAACGCTATCGCTATCTTTTTCATAGGGACAAATACCTCTTTTCCCTGGTTTGCCGAAGTCGGCACAGCGGGGCCGGTGTCTTTATTGTAGTTGTTCACCGACAGCGGTAACGCCCGCAACCCCGCTTGCCTGTTACAAGCACTAATCGTGCCACCTGCGCCTCCAACGGACGCATCCCGGACATTATTGTGTCCGGCAGCCTTCAGCCGGGAAAGTTCCCCGACCGCCGACGCGCAAGGAAGTGTCCGCGTTCCTCCGTTGGGGGGAGGCCGCACTTCCATTGAAGCCCAATTTTCGGTCTTTCTCGTCCCGGATGCACTATCGTTGTGCGGAATTCGCACCAAGGAAGTGCTAATGCAGACTCGTAGTAGCGAACGATTTTCCGACGATTGCACAGTTTTCGAACTGCAACCGCAGTAGCATTAGGCCTGTCGGAACCTTCGCGCCGAGACGATGCGTCGAGACGATTTGTCGCTTTTCTGCGAGACGATCTCCCAGGGTCTGGGCAAGGTGGCGGCGCGTTTCGTCCGGGACATGGTCAGCGGGATTCATCGCTCGCGCTCGGTGCGATTGATGGACATCGCCCGCATTCTCGACGAGCGCATCCCCCTGCACGCTACCCACAAGCGCCTGAGCCGTAACCTGGCCAACACGGAGACGGGGCGCGGGGTGGCCGAGAACCTGATGCGAATGGCGTGTACCCGGGTCAACGACAACACGCGGTTGCTCCTGCAGTTCTTCGACCTGGAGAAACGCTACGCGGAAAAGATGGAATTTCTCTCGCCGCTTGGCGAAGACGGCGAGGGACCTACGAAGCGTGGCTACAGGCTGTGCGAGATCATCGGCAGTGATATCGGCAGCACGGCATTCCATCCCATCGCGCTTCGGCCCTGGTCGGCCCGGGCGCCGAACTCGGGGGCAGGCGAAGTTCCGGCGCTCATTCGGGAAGTGAGGCGCGCAACGGGTGGAAAGGGCCTCATCGTGGATCGCTCCCCGCTGCCGGACCCGGCGCTCCTGGTGGAACTCGCGCAGGATCCGGGCTGCCGGTTCGTTTTGAACCAGCACGACGACGTCGAACTCATCTATCGTCGCCACCTGTACACGGGTTCCGAACTGGCCGAGCGATGTTCCACACCCTACGCCACAACCATGTACAAGCTCTGGGACGACACCGACTACGCGGTGTTCTGCCACTTCGGATACCTCCCCGTGCGACTGCCCGATTGCCCCGACCGGCCATTGTTTCTCGTGGTGGTGCGTTTCGACCTGCAGCACGGCACGTATCAGACTCCACGCTTTCTTCTGCTGACGTCCGAACCCATGCGCCGCAACCGGCTCGTGCTGTCGCAGCTCGTCGAAGCCTTCCTGTCGCTCGAACAGATCGAGAGGACGAACTCCGCACTCAAGTCACGGTACCGGCTGTCCACCGTACAGGTGCAGAAATTCGACCGGCTGAAGACCTTGCTCGCGCTGTTCGAGTGCGCGTGCCACTGGGCCGCACTGGACTCACCCACCGCGCTGCGGATCGGTCCCGACTTCGCGTTCACGCCACATCCCGACAGGGAACTGCAGCCCTACTTCTAAGGGAACCCCGTTCCTTGCAACGCGGCGCCAGCGCGACCGGCGTCGAGGACGATTGTCCGGGCCAGGATCGGGCCCTTCAGATGTGGCGAGGTTCCCCGCTCACCACCCGTCAGGCGCGTTCCGCTATTCGGTGGCGCTCAGGTAGCGAATGGCGGCAACCATCTCATCGTCGGAGCAGTCCATGCACGTCCCCATCGGGGGCATGGCGCCCAGCCCGGCGTTGCTGGTCCGCAGAAGTTCGTCCATGCCTTTCTCAAGACGGGGCGCCCATTGCTCGGCATCCTGGAACAGTGGCGCCTGGGCCACAGCCGCGGCATGGCAGGCGAAACAGAACCGGTCATAGACTTCCTGCCCCGACCTCGGTTCCTGGGACACCGCCGCCTCGACCACGGGACTCGCGGCCGGAACTGAACCGCACGCCTCGTCTCCTTCAAGACAGGAACTCCCGAACGGCGCAAGACGGTCGCGGATTTCCTCGAGCGGATCTCCGGACGTCGAACCGGCCCACGCCGGCACGACGAGGAGCATTGCGAGGGCGAGCAGTCCTTTCACCTTTTACCTCTCACCTTTATGCCTCCAGTTTCGCGGCGGCGATTGTACTCGATCCGAACCGCGGCAATCGAACGCGGGAGGTTATTCTTGGCCCCGATCATTCGATTCAAAGGCTCTCAATGTCGTATCCCGAAAACGCACCGCTTGAGCAATGGCTGGCGCAGGCAGCGCCGGAAGAAGTGCTGGAGCCGGAACTGCCCATCATCGACCCGCATCATCACCTGTGGGATTGCCGGGACGCCGACCGGGATCCGCGCGTCCGTTGGGAACAGAAGGTGTATCTCTGCGAGGAGATATCCCGGGACATCCGGGACTCCGGTCACAACGTGGCGCAGACGGTCTTTGCCCAGTGCGGCGCCTTCTATCGTGCCGACGGGCCCGAGGAGATGCGCTGCGTCGGCGAGACGGAGTTCGTTCACGGCATGGCCGCGATGAGCCGGTCCGGCAAGTACGGCGACATGCGCCTGTGCACGGGAATCTTCACCAGCGCCGACCTCCAGCTCGGCAAGGCGGTAGAGCCGGTGCTGAAGGCACACATCGCCGCGTCGGCCAATTTTCGTGGGATCCGCTACCCGTTGCCGGTCGAAATCGACGCCCGGTTCGAGGACGGCTACGCAATACTGGGGAAACTCGGTCTCAGCTACGACAACTACTCGCCGGACTACGAGCGCCTGCCCCGGCTTGCCGGGCTTGCGAAGGCGCACCCCGATGTCACCATCATCGTCAATCACCTTGGCGGAAAGATCGATCCCGACGCCGGACCGGCCGATATTGCCCGGTGGCAGGAGTGTATCGACGCGATCGCGATCTGTCCCAACGCCGTCATGAAGTGTGGCGGCGCGCAGCAGCGGGTCGGGCCGTGGGAGCCGCCGTTCCACATGCATCGGCGACCGCAGGGAGCGCTCGGCTCCGAGGAACTGTGCGAACTGCTGTTTCCGTATTACCGGTACGTCATCGAGGCGTTTGGCGTGGAACGCTGCATGTTCGAGAGCAACTTCCCCGTCGACAAGGAGTCCATTTCATACCGCACGCTCTGGAACCTGCTCAAGCGCATCGCCGCGAGGCTGGGACTGAGCGATTCGGAGAAGGCGACGATGTTCAGCGGAACGGCGGCGCGCGTGTATCGGCTTCCGCCAGTGGCCTAGGGCCGGGAGGGCAAGAACGCCCGTTCCCGCTCAAGTGTTCTTCGCGTCGCGCCCGTTTCTCACCCGGTAGAAGGTCCAGACGGCGAGCCCGATGGCCCCCCAGCCGATGACCATCGCCCACTCGTAGGGCCACGCCAGCGACGAGGGGCTGAACGGCATGTACAGCGACAGGAACGCCGCGCCCAGAACTATCGCGATGCCGCCGACGGTGCATGGATAGCGAACGCGAAACGGGCGCGGCAGGTCCGGGTCTTTCCTGCGCAGCACGAGGAATGCTATCGGCACGAAAAGATAGGCCACGACCACGGCCATGGAGCCCGCGTTGATCAGCCACACGAGGATCACTCGACCAAACAGCGGTGAAATGCAGGACAGGATCCCGAGCACGATGACGGCGATCCACGGCGTGCGGTATTTCGGGTGCAGCCGCGAGAACGCCTTCGGCAGGACGCCCGACTCCGACAACGCGAACATCACGCGGCTGCCGCAGATGATGAACGCGTTCCAGCTCGTCAGGATGCCGCCGACGCCGCCGGCGACCAGCGCAGCACCCGCCCACGATCCGCCCCAGAGCGCCGTTGCCGCATCGGCGGTCGCAACGGTCGAGTCGGCGCGCGCCGCGGCATCCAGCCCGAGGGCCACGCCGAAGGAGATGGCCCCGTACCACAGCACGGCCATGACAAGCGAAGCGATCAGCAGCCAGCCGATCCGGTTCGCCGGCAGGTCGATCTCTTCCGCGGACTGCGGCAGGACATCGAAACCCACCATCAGAGCGGGCACCATGATGAGCACGGTGAGGATTCCCGTCGCGGGAAGACCGATGAGCGGTTGCGCGTTGGACCAGTCACCGTTGCCCGCCGCGCCCGTGAAGAGAATGACGCCGGCCAGCAGGATGGCGCCAGTGATGGCCGTCTGCACGAAGGCCGCGGTGCGGATGCCGATGACGTTGATCCAGGTCATGACAACCGTCGCGCCCACGCCTATCGCCACGAAGCCGAGGTCCACCGGCGCGTCCAGCACATGCCAGAGCGTGGCGATGCGTATCTCCGGAAACAGGTACTCTAGCGCCGTCGGCAACGCGACCGATTCGAACAGGCACACGACCGCATACGCCATCAGGAGCGCCCAGGTGCAGACGAACGACCAGCCGGGACCCAGCGCGGCGCGGGTATAGACGTGTTCGCCGCCGGCTTTGGGCATGGCGGCCACGAGTTCGGAATAGGTGAGCCCGATGAAGGCGATGGCGACCCCGCCCGCCGCGAACGCGATCAGCGTGCCGAGGGACCCGGCGTTCTCGACCCAGTGACCGGTGAGCAGCACCCAACTCCAGCCGATCATCGCGCCAAACGAGAGCGTCAGCACCTCCCGGGCGCGAAGTACGCGCTTGAAACGGCCTTCAGGTGGGCTAGAAGACAACGCCGGCTTCCCTCAATCCCGCGATTTCGTCCGGCGAGAAACCAGCTTCTCCCAGTAGTTCGTCCGTATGTTCACCGAGTGCGGGCGTGTGGCGGAAGATGCCGGCGGGCGTACCGCTGAAACGTCCCGGCGGTCGAGGCTGGCGCAATGTGCCGCCCACTGGATGCTCGAACTCGACCAGTGCCCCCATTGCTCGGACCTGGGGATCGCTGGCCACCTCTTCACGCTGGTTGATCCTTGCGAATGGCACGTCGTGCCGTTCCAGCCGCTCGCACAGATCGTCCGTGGTGAATCGCGCATAGGCATCGTCGATCGCGCGCATCACCTCCGGGCTCGGCCCCACGCCGGTGCGCACGTCGCGATCCTCCTCCGACAGATCTTCCGTCAGTTCCAGTGCCTGGAACACACCCTTCCACTCGCGCGTCTGCACCGGCATCGTGGCGATGTATCCGTCCGCGGTCTTCTTCACCTTGCTGGGGCGCGGCCTCTGCCTCAGCCTTTGCGTCATCGCGTCGACACTCTCTCCCACGAAGTGCTGGCTGGCCATGGCGTCGGGCCAGAGAAAGAAGAGGGAGGAGTCGAGCATGGATATGTCGATTCGCTGCCCCACGCCGGTCCGTTCCCTGGCGTACAGGGCCGAACAGATCGCCTGCGCCGAGGTCATGGCAGTGACCTTGTCGCAAATGAGCGTATTGACCAGCGCCGGCTCCCCCGTTTCGGGGTCCGCCTGCAACGATGCGATGCCGGAAATGGCCTGGATCACCGCGTCGTAGACACGTCGGCCAGCGTACGGCCCCGTGGCGCCGACGCCGTTGATGGACGCGAAGATCAGCCGCGGGTTCAGCTCAGAGAGCGATGCGTAGCCGACGCCCAGGCGCTCCATCACGCCCGGCCTGAAGTTCTCCATCAGGACATCCGCGTCCGCGACGAAGCGATGCAGCACCGACTTGCCCGCGTCTGTCGAAAGGTCGATGCCGATGGAGCGCTTGTTGCGGTTCAGCGCGGCGAACTGCGCGTCCAGCCCGTTGCGGGAAACCCGCATGGGACCGCGCTGCATGTCGCCGCCCGGGGGCTCCACCTTGACCACGTCCGCGCCCTGGTCGCCGAGAATCGATGCCGCCATGGGCCCTGAGTACACCGTCGTCATGTCGATGACGCGGACTCCCGATAGGGAGCTGGTCATGGTTGGTTCGCGCGGTTGAGTCACATAAGCCTTTCGTTGGTGGCCAGGGCTGGAATCGAAAGAACCTCGTGAAGTTCTGCTATGCCAGAACTTATCTGGTTGCGCGTTGGTCTTTTCCCAACGCTTTGTCCCACCAGCGGATTGGGGCCCATCGCGGACGGCCGTATTGCTGCGGTGGTGCCTGCGCCCGCTGACGCGGCCCGCTATGCTCTCGGGTCGCGCTGCCCACATTATCCGCCACACTTAGCCGGTTGTCTCCCGCGCACCCCACAACAAGGGCTAGAGTCTCTTCATCTTGACTCATCCATCATTTCCGCCCCGATGGAAACTGACAGTTGGCGCTGAACCCCGGTAGCACCTGTGCTTGCCGGTCCTACCAATCCAGGGACCACGTGGCCTTGCGGTCTTCGCCGCGTGCAACTAAGGTTGATGTCGATGCTCGACGGTCGCTTTACGAATCCAAAGGTGCCGGCATTGGAACATGGCTTAACGAACGGCGTTCCGAGTCTTGAATTGACGGACTGAAGGCTGCGTGTCAGTGTAGCCATAACCCGATCCGCGATGACTTCTATGCAAGCCCAAGTCGTTGAATCAAGTACGGCCTCTCGGCCCGTGCGTGCGTTTCTGAGTTACGCCACAGCGGACAAGCCGTTGGTCGAGGCGTTCAGAAACCGCATCGCGCGGCAGCATCCAGACGTTGAGCTTGTCGACCACGCTGTCAAAGACACCTACGAGGAGGACTGGAAGCGTGGGTGCGCCACGAAGATCGACGGATCCGAGTTGCTGATCTGCCTCGTCGGGGCGACGACTCACCGAAGTCAGGCCGTCACCTGGGAGATCAATCGCGGCCTGTCGCTCGGAAAACGCATCGTAGCGGTAGAACTTAGCGCCGACGGCGTCCGGGTTCCCAAAGTCCTGGCGCGCCACGCGATAGAACCACGAGAGAGCATCACCGGCATTGTCTTGTCGTCTGCCGCCGCGCCGGCCTTTGAACGGGAGGCGAATGGCCGCTTCGAGTAACGCGGATCTTGATGGCATCATCTTCGGTAGCCGGTCCTCCAGCGATCAGGCGAACGTTGAGATTCTCATGGAGCAGTACAAGCTCTTTGTGGAGACCTCGGAGCGTCTCGGCCTGCGGACCGCGCTGTGCTACCACCGCGCCTATGCCCGGGGGCTCCACCTTGACCACATCCGCGCCCTGGTCGCCGAGAATCGATGCGGCCATCGGCCCCGAGTACACCGTCGTCATGTCAATGACGCGGACTCCCGACAGTGACCCGGTCATGCTCTGTTCGCGCGGTTGAATCGCGCTAAGCCCTTCGTTGGTGGCCAGGGGTGGAATCGAACCACCGACACGCGGATTTTCAGTCCACTGCTCTACCGACTGAGCTACCTGGCCGGATTGGACACGCGGCCGCGGAAGCGGTCGCGCGGTCGAAGGCGCGGCGTATTAAATCCCTTGGACTGAAAACGGTCAACAATCCCGCCGAGCGCTTTGGGTGATCACGTCAGTCCTGTTCCCAGAGGTTGATAAGGTCGAAACTCGCCGCCAAAGCGTGGCGGTGTCGCCCCATACGCCGTTCTCTATGCGGAGATACGGAGTTGCATGGCCAGAGCTCGCGCGATTCGCATCACCGTGGCAAACGTCGGGTTGCCGTTCTCCGATAGTGCCTTGTAGAGCCCTTCGCGGCTCATCCCGATGTCACGGGCCAATCTGCCCATGTTCCCCGCCCGAGCCACGTCGTTGAGGGCGGCGCGGATCAGACTGCCGTCGCCATGGTCTTCCTCCGCGCACGCCTGCACATAGAGGCGCACATCCTCGGCACGAACTGGACCTTTCGCAGAGAACGCTCGGCAACTTGCTCGACAAGAGCGATCAGGCTGTCGCGCACTGGAGAAAGGCAAGAGCAGAATTGACGGACCGGCAGATCGGCTTCTTCGTCTGCTCTACGAGAGCCACGTGGCTGAACAGCGTACAGGGAATAGAGTCAGGGAACTGCTAGAGCAGTTGGCGGAACTTGATGGTTCCGACTTCCGGGATCTGCAGTTCGAGGACACCGACACTGGTTGGAGCCGCGCCGCCCAGATTGGACAACGCCGACTCTCCGGTCACACGACCAACATCCCTACCACCATTCATCGCCACGCGCCGAGCAGTTCCCGTCGACGCTGCGGCCATGCATGCGAAGGCGCGATCCAGGGCGAGCAGCCCTCGAAGACTGGACGTGTGTCGCGCCATGGTTTGTCCCGTAGAATTCCTCCGTCGGCAAGGTTGTGGAGTTCGGCATTGTGCTTCCGTCACCAAGCCACATCACAGCGAACTGGCTCCGGAACAGCAGGGATAGTGTCGATATGAATCACAGTCAGATCGTCAACTTCATCTGGGGCGTGGCGGATCTCATCCGCGACACTTTCAAGCGAGGCAAGTACCAGGACGTGATTCTGCCGCTCACCGTGCTCCGCCGGCTCGACTGCGTGCTAGCTCCAACGAAGTCCAAGATCCTGGAAGTGCAGGCCAGCTACAAGGACAAGATCGAGAATCTTGATCCGCAGCTTCAGCGCGCTTCCGGATTCGCTTTCTACAACACCTCGCGCTACGACTTCGGGAGGCTGCTCGCCGACGCGCCCCACATCGCCGCGAACCTGCGCAACTACATCGCGGGGTTCAGCCCGAACATGCGCGAAGTGCTCGAGAAGTTCGACTTCGACAACACCATCGCCAAGCTCGACGAGGCGAGGCTCCTGTTCCAGGTCGTGCAGCGGTTCGCCGACCCGAGAGTGAATCTCCACCCGGATGCGGTCGACAACTTCACCATGGGCACGATCTTCGAGGAGCTCATCCGCAAGTTCAACGAAGCGCTGAACGAGAACCCCGGGGAGCACTTCACGCCTCGCGATGTCGTTCACCTCATGGTCGACCTGCTGATGGCCGGCGACGAACAACGGTTGAGTCCGAAGGGGATCGTGCGCAGCGTCTATGACCCATGCTGCGGCTCCGGCGGCATGCTCACCATCGCCAAAGAGCACATCACGGTCGGAGAGACCCGGGACGGAGAACATTTCGGTGATCCGGCCAACCCCGACGCCGATATCCACCTGTTCGGCCAGGAGGTGAATCCGGAGACGTTCGCCATCTGCAAGTCCGACCTGTTCATGAAATCCGAGGAGGGCCGCGATGCAGAGCGCATCCTGTTCGGGACCACGCTCTCGAACGACCGGCACGCCGACGCCGATTTCGACTACATGATCGCCAATCCCCCTTACGGCAAGGACTGGAAGCGCGACCAGGACGCCGTGCGTGCCGAGCACGACCGGGGAGCCGCCGGCCGCTTTGGGCCAGGCCTTCCAAGGATCAGTGACGGCCAACTGCTGTTCCTCCTGCACATGCTCTCGCACATCAAGGAAGCCGACCAGGGCGGCTCGCGGGTCGCCATCATCATGAACGGTTCGCCGCTCTTCACCGGCGACGCGGGCAGTGGCGAGAGCGAGATTCGGCGCTGGATTCTTGAGAACGACCTGCTCGAAGCGATGATCGCGCTGCCCGAACAGCTCTTCTACAACACGGGCATCGCGACCTACGTGTGGGTTCTCACAAACCGAAAACTGCCGGAACGTCGCGGCAAGGTCCAGCTCATCGATGCGACTTCGTTCTGGGTGCTGCTGCGCAAGAGCCTTGGCGCCAAGCGCCGCGAAATCCCGTTCGACAAGAAGGAGGACATTCTGCGGCTGCTGGCGGATTTCGGGGACGGCGAGACCCGTAACGTCGTCAAGGATGGCGAAGAACGAGAGGTCGTTGTCAGCCGCGTCTACCCGGCTACGCATTTCGGCTTCCGCAAGATCACCGTTGAACGCCCGCTCCGGCTCGACTTTCAAGTGAGCCCTGAACGGATTGCACGGCTGGACGACGAGCGCGCATTTGCCAACTTGGCCGTTTCGCGCAAACGAGGCGAGGCCAAGCTCAAGGACGAAGAGGCTGGACGCGGACAGCAGGATGCGATCCGGGCGACCGTCCGGAGCCTGCCAAGCACTCTCTTCCTGGATCGGACGATATTCGATGCAGAATTGTCCAAGGTCGCCGAAGCGGCGGACCTCAAGCTCACGGCACCTGTCCAGAAAGCCATTCTCTCCGCTCTTTCCGAGCGCAACCAAGAAGCGGCGATATGTCGCAACCGGGACGGACAGCCAGAACCCGATCCCCAGCTCCGCGACACGGAAAACGTCCCGCTCGTCGAGGATGTCGACGCGTTTTTCAAGCGTGAGGTGAAGCCGCACGTCCGCGATGCATGGATCGATACGTCACGCCGCGACCCGCACGATGGAGAAGTTGGACTGGTCGGCTACGAGATCAACTTCAACCGTTACTTCTACGAGTACCGCCCGCCCCGCCCGCTGGAGGAGATCGAGGCCGACATCCAGCAGGTGGAAAAGGACATCGTCGCCATGCTGCAGGGGGTCACGGCATGATGTTCGGAAATGTCGGCAGTTGCAGACGAGTGCCTACAATTTGATCCTCCATCTCTGCCTGTTAGCATTCGCGCCGTGAGCGATCAAAAAAGCATACAAAAAAATGTATCTGCCGACTATTCCGATCATCAGCTCCGGCGTGGAGCCTCTGATCTGGAGTCCTTGGCCCTCAAGACCTATTTTCGCCAGCGCGACGCAGCCGAGGCCAGCGTTTACTCCCGAGAACTGCGCCGGCTCGTGGACGAAGGATCCGTCGAGCAGATAGAGCGCGGGCTCTACCGTCGTACCGACGCCGAGATCACCGAGCACTTCACCCGAGCTGCCGTCTGCGCCCGGGTTCCGGAAGCCGTACTCTGCCTGCTCACCGCGCTGAACGTATACGACATCGGCACACAGCTTCCAGCGCAGGTCTGGATCGCCATCCCGCACAAGGCCCGTACTCCCACTACCAATCTGCCGATCAGGGTGGTTCGTTTCTCCGGCGCATCGCTACGCTACGGGATCGAAGATGCCGAGTTCGAGGGCGTTCCCGCCCGAATCACCAGCCCGGCCCGATCAGTGGTGGACTGCTTCCGTTTCCGCCGGCTCGTCGGCCAAGATGTGGCGCTCGAAGCGTTGCGTGACGCCCTCCTCGACCGCAGGGCGAGCGCCGACCAGATATGGCGGGCCGCTGAAGTCTGCCGTGCGAGATCGCTCGTCAAACCAGCTATGGAGGCCCTGTCGGTATGACCCCGCCAAGGCCGATGCAGGCGAGGAGCTGCGTCGTTTCATGGAGCCGGCG
This sequence comes from Gammaproteobacteria bacterium, assembly GCA_026706665.1. Taxonomy (GTDB): domain Bacteria; phylum Pseudomonadota; class Gammaproteobacteria; order Pseudomonadales; family Azotimanducaceae; genus VXNE01. The sequence continues at coordinate 40,609 of JAPOYI010000009.1, forward strand.
TGCGACAGCCTAATCAGGGAATGTCCGTTGACACAAGCCTGCCTCAGCCGGGACCTCGGGGCTCGGGTGGGAGGTCAGGGTGACTGAGAAAATAGAGCGGATCGGAGATGGGCAGCAGCGCCGCTTTCGACCGTACGCAGAGTACAAAGACTCCGGCATCAAGTGGCTGGGCGAGATTCCGGCCCATTGGGAAGCGAAAAGGCTCAAGGGCATAGCTTCGGTACAGTTGAGCAATGTCGACAAGCGTTCCGAAGCAGGCCAAGTCCCCGTGAGGCTCTGCAACTATGTCGATGTCTATTACAACGACTCCATAACTAGCGAGCCAGAATTCATGAACGCAACTGCCACACCCGACCAAGTGAGACGGTTCGTGCTCCGGGTAGGCGACGTTCTAATCACTAAGGACTCCGAATCCTGGAACGACATCGCAGTTCCGGCAGTCGTGGCAGAAGACCTAACGAATACGTTGTGCGGATACCACCTAGCTCACATCAAGCCGGAGCCGGGTCTCGATGGCCGATTCCTTGCCCGCCAGTTCTCAGCAAGCGGCATGCGGGATCAATTCCACGTGGCGGCGAAAGGAATCACCCGGTTCGGCCTAGCGGGAGCTGCGATCCGCTCCGCCATCTTTCCAATCGCTCCGATCAAGGAACAAAGCGCCATCGCTGACTTTCTCGACCGTGAGACGGCGAAGATCGATGCGCTGGTGGCGAAAAAGCAGCGGCTGATCGAGCTGCTTCAGGAGAAACGCACCGCCCTCATCACCCGCGCCGTCACCCGAGGACTCGACCCGAACGTCCCCATGAAGGAAACCGGCGTCGAGTGGCTGGAGAATGTGCCGGAGCATTGGGAAGTGGTACCGCTGGGGCGTATCGGACGATTCTTCAAGGGTAATGGCGGCACCAAGGCGGACGAAACGGAAGAAGGCGTTCCTTGTGTGAGGTATGGCGACCTATACACGTACCACGACTTTCACATCTCAACGACCAAGACCTCTGTCGCGCCCGGCGTCGCAGCCACTACCTACACGCCGATTGAGTTCGGAGATGTTCTTTTTGCGGGTTCTGGTGAGACCATCGACGAGATTGGCAAGTCCGCAGCAAATCTCATGGCCGAACCGGCCTGCTGCGGCGGAGACGTGATTGTCTTCCGGCCCAGCGGCAAGGCGGATGCCCGGTTCCTGGGATATGCAACTGACTGTCAGCCAGCCCGACGGCAGAAGGCGCGAATGGGTTGCGGATTCACCGTTATCCACATCTATGGGAGCGATCTGAAGTACCTCGCCATAGCTATCCCGCCGCTGCCCGAACAATGCGCCATCGCCGAATTTCTCGACCGCGAGACGGCGAAGATCGATGCCCCAATCACCAGAACCAACCAAGCCATCAACTACCTTCAGGAGTTCCGCAACGCGCTGATTTCAGCAGCAGTCACCGGGAAGATCGACGTCCGGGAGGAGGCGGTGTCTTGATGCGCTTCACAGTCACCCATGCCAATCACGGCCGATCTAACCCGGATCGAGGGAGCACGAGGGTTTCCGAAAGCGGCGACATTCTCCCAAGACTGGACTCGCAAGATGGGCACGCACCAAGCTGGGACTCAACCCCGTAGGCCTGCCCCGTCACCGGGATGCCTTCTCTTCGACCGCCTGCTTGATCCAACTGGTCAGGCTCACGCCGAGGGCATTGGCACAAAGCGCGGCACGTTGATGCAAGTCCGAGCCAAGCCGGAGGTTGAGTGTGCCCGAGAACGGCTTTCGCGGTTGGACCCCATCCTCCTCGCACGACGCCAGGTACTCGTCGATCGACTGCTCGAACTCGCGTCGAACCCCGGCGACATCGGTCGCTTCGAACGTGGCGATGGGATAGGGGCCGCTGTTGACAACCCATCCGGCAAGCAGGCCCACCGTGTCATCGAACTCGACATTCGCCACGTATCCCTTGTATTTCATCATGGCTCGACCCCCGCTGCTTCCAGAAAGGCGACGATGGCGCGCACCGTCACACGGCCTGTCTCCGGCGCCGGGTGCGGGCGATGCACGATCATCCGCTCCGCCTCCTTCTTCAGGAGAACCCTCGACCCGGAGCGTTCGGAAACCTGAACGCCAGCGGCCTCGAGCATGCCAACTATGTCCACCCATCGAATGCCTGACGGCGTCGGCCGAGCCGACATGCGCATCAGGGTTCGCCGGTGCTTTCCTCGCATAGTACCATTCATGGTATCTATTGACGGCGACCGATGCGATCTTTCTGTGCGCCGAACCCGGGTGACGCCATGACGCAGGAAATCTCCGAACGCGCCTTCGAAGAGGCAATCGAGTGCGCCCTGCTGCGCCACGGTCCCGACGAATGCCCGGACGATCGTCTCGAGGTACGGGAGTCGCCGCCACCTTTCGACAGTCGGCATCTTCCCGGCGGCTACCTCAAGCGCCGACCGGAGGACTACGACCGCAGACTCTGCCTGATCCCGACTGATATCGTGGATTTTCTGTTGGCCACCCAGCCGAAAGAGTGGGAAAGGCTCCGCCAGCACCATGGTTCAGAACTGAAGTCACGTTTTCTTGCTCGGCTGTCGCGGGAGGTCGCCCGCCGGGGCGCACTCGACGTGCTGCGCAACGGCGTCAGGGACTCGGGATGCAGGTTCCGACTTGCCTACTTCCGGCCGGCAAGCGGCCTCAATGAGGAACTGCAGCGACTTCACGCGGCAAATCTCTTCGCGGTCGTGCGCCAAGTCCGCTTCAGCGAGCATAGTGAACAGAGCCTCGATCTCGCGCTCTTCCTGAACGGAGTACCGATCTTCACGGCCGAACTCAAGAATCCACTCAACGGCCAGGATGTCGAGGACGCGATTCACCAGTACCGGACGGATCGGGACCCGCGAGAACCTCTCTTCAACTACGGGCGCTGCCTCGCCCACTTCGCCGTAGACCCTGAGCAGGTGTTCGTGACGACTGCCCTCGCCGGCCCCAAGACCCGGTTCCTGCCGTTCAACCAGGGACGTTTCGGCGGTGCAGGGAACCCCCCTGTCCCGCCTACGCGCACGGGCTACCCGACCGACTACCTGTGGGAGCGCGTCTGGGCAAGAGACAGCGTCCTCGACCTTATCCGCCAGTTCATCCACGAAGTGGAGGAAGAGGACGACCGTGGGCGGAAGACTGGTAGCCGCTTCTTGATCTTCCCACGTTACCAGCAACTCGACTGTGTCCGGCAGCTAGTGGGCCACGCTCGCGAGCACGGTACCGGCGAGCGATACCTGATCCAGCACTCGGCTGGCAGCGGCAAGAGCTTCACCATTGCCTGGCTCGCCCACCAACTCTCCGTGCTTCATGACATCGAGGACCGTCGCGTCTTCGACTCGGTCATCGTGGTAACCGACCGCCGCGTGCTGGACCGCCAGCTCCAGCGCACGATCCGACAGTTCGAGCAGACACTCGGGGTTGTGGAGAACATCGACCAGACCTCGCGCCAGCTCCGCGAGGCCCTCGAGGCGGGACGGACGATCATCGTCACCACGCTGCAGAAATTCCCGGTCATCGCCGAGCAGATCGGCCAGCTTCCCGGACAGCGATTCGCCGTGATAGTCGACGAGGCGCACTCGTCGCAGTCCGGCGAGAGCACGAAGAGCCTCAAGGCGGTTCTTGCGGCCAGCAGCCTGGAGGAGGCCGAACAGGAGGAATCGGGCGCCGAAACCCCAGAGGAGGAGATCGAGGATCGCGTTCTCGAGGAGATCCGCAGCCGCGGGCGATTGCCAAACCTCTCGACGTTCGCCTTCACCGCAACGCCGAAGCCCAGGACGCTGGAACTTTTCGGTCGGAAACGGCCTGACGGGAAGTTCGAGGCCTTCCACCTCTACAGCATGCGCCAAGCAATCGAGGAAGGATTCATCCTAGACGTGCTGGCGAGCTACACGACATACCAAACCTACTGGCGCCTGTTGAAAAAGGTCGAGGACGACCCGCGCTACGACAAGCGCAAGGCGGAGTACCTGCTCAAGTCGTTCGTCGACCTGCACCCGCACGCCATCGGCGAGAAGATCGCCATCTGCGTGGAGCACTTTGCGGCGCAGGTCGCCGCGGAGATTGGTAGGCGAGCGAAGGCCATGATCGTCACGCGCTCGCGTTTGCACGCCGTCCGAACCAAGCTCGCCCTCGACCGCTACCTGGCGGACGAGGGCCATGGGTGGAAGGCCCTGGTCGCCTTCTCCGGAACGGTGACCGACGGCGGGCAGCCTTACACCGAATCCGGGATGAACTCCGCCGGACAGGATCGGGTCATCGGCGAACGACAGACAGCGACCGAGTTCGAGAAACCCGAGTATCGCTTCCTTGTCGTCGCCAGCAAGTTCCAGACGGGATTCGATCAGCCGTTGCTCCACACGATGTACGTGGACAAGAAGCTGGGCGGCGTGAACGCGGTCCAGACCCTGTCCCGCCTGAACCGCACCCATCCCGGCAAGCGGGGCACGATGGTGCTGGATTTCGCGAACGAAGCGGAGGAGATCAGAAAGGCCTTCGAACCGTACTACGAGACCACGATCCTCTCGGAAGGGACCGACCCCAACCTCCTTTACGAGGTCCAGGGCAGGCTGCTGGACTTCGGCGTGTTCGCCGAGCACGACGTCGAAGCCTTCGCGCGGGTGTACTTCAACGACAAGGGGACTCAGGATCGGCTGTACGCGGCCCTCGAGCCGGCACGGCAGCGCTTCGCCGAACTGAACGAGGACGAGGGACAGGACCTCCGGGGCCAACTCTCCGACTACGTGCGCCTGTACGCCTTCCTCTCGCAGGTGCTGACGTTCGCCGACCCCGATCTGGAGAAGCTGTACGTATTCGCCCGATACCTGGGGCGGGTGCTGCCTGCGAGTGGCGGGGCGCTGCCTGTGGAGGTCCAGCAGAGCATCGACATGGAGTCCTTCCGCATCCAGCGGACCAGCCGAGGCCGGCTCGATATCGAACGCCAGGCCCGCCCGCTGCAGCCGGCCGGGAGCAAGCCCGGCGGTGGCCCCGCGGGGGAGGAGATCGAGGCGCTCTCCCGGATCATCGAGGCGCTGAACGAACGCTTTGGCCTCGACCTGGGATCGGAGCACCGGGTAACGCTCGAACAGATCCGTTCCGCCCTCGACGGGGACGCGGGCCTCGATGCCAGCGCCCGGGTGAACACGCGCGAGAACGTGCGCCTGACGTTCGATCCCAAGGTCGAGGACAAGATCCAGGAGATCGTCGAGACCAACTTCGACCTTTACAAACGCATCACGGACGATCCGGACTTCGGCCAGGCCCTCAAGAACTTCCTCTTCGACGATTACATCCGCCGGCGCCGGCGAGCCGAGGAACTGCTAAAGCTCCAGGAATCGAAGACCTTGGAGTTCAAGTCGAGCCTGCGCTGGAACCTGAAAGAGGGTCGCAAGGACGACAGGCGCGTGACCCACGCAGCGCTAAAGACCATCGCCGCGTTCCTCAACACCGAGGGCGGCGACCTGCTGATCGGCGTGGACGACGAACGCAACGTACTCGGCATCGGGCACGACCGCCTGGAGAGCGACGACAAGTTCATGCGCCACTTGGCGCAGGTTGTCCGTAACGGCCTCGGTGACCGGGCCGGGACTTGTATCGATCCCAAGACGCAGATCGTCGATGGCAAGACCGTCTGCCTCGTGAGCTGTCAGCGAAGCCCTGAGCCTGTGTACTTGCGATGGAAGGGATTGGATAAAGGAGAGAGCGGCGACTTCTTCGTTCGGAGCGGCCCGGGCACAGTATCGCTTAGCGACGAGGATACCGAGGAGTTCGTCAAGACGAGATTCGCCAAGTGAGTACGGATTGGGATTCAGAAAACAATTCCGTGCGATTGTGCAAGCGATAGAAGGACTGACCGATGCTCGTGAGATACGGGTCGCAGGTCGTGCAGAGTTAGTTTTAGTTGGTGCGATAAACCAGCCCATCTTCTCAGTACAACGCGCTGAATACGTCTTCTGGTACTGGCGCCGAAAAAGTTCCGTAGCCCGGCGCGAACACGCGGTGGCAGTGGAGCGCGAGGCGTGGATGGGACTGCTCCTTCGACGCCGGCGAGCCGTACAGATGATCGCCCGCCAGGGCATGTCCTATCCAGGAGAGGTGGACGCGAACCTGGTGTGAACGGCCGGTAATTGGCTGTACGGCCACGAGGGTGCGCTTCTCCCCTCTCGCGATCGCGCGCACCCGGGTCATGCTCGCATGACCGCCTTCGGCGTCGATCGTCCATCCATCCCGCGTCGGGCGTATTTCTTCACGTAGACCCGCTACACGATAGCGGCTCTTGCGTCCTTGCCTGAGGGGCAGGTCGATGGTCAGCGTACGCCCTGACGGCAGGTGCCCGCAGAGGACGGCGACATAGTGCTTGCGCACCGCGCGCGCATTGAAGGCGCGGCTCAGGTCTCGCTGGGCATGCCGATCAAGCGCGACCAGCAATATGCCGCTGGTGCCTTTGTCCAGCCGGTGCACGAGGCGCGGACGGGCGTACGCGGCCTTGAGTTCCGGCAGCAGGCAGGGCGCGCCGGTGCGATCGTCAAGCACCGAGACCCCGCTCGGCTTGTTGAGGACCAGCAGGCTGCCGTCTTCGAAGAGGACGTCAAGCATCCGCCAGGGTGCGCGCGATGTGCAGCACCGCGCGGCAAATTGTCTCAGTCTTTTCGAGATCGACGGTATTCGGCCAACGGTCGTCCGGGTGGTGGAACCAGGGGTTCTTGCCCAGTAGCGAGACATAGCTCCCGCCCGCATCGAAGACATTCTGGGCTTCTCCGCCCGGGCGGACGTCGGTCGGCACGATGGTATCGGGCAAGATGCCGAAGGCCTCCAACGTTTCGAGGCCCATGGCGAACAGGTCCGGGGAGGCCTGGTACCGAACACCAGCAGCCAACCGCCTTCCGGCGTGGTGGCAGTCAGCGGCTGCGAAGTTGGCGCCCAGGTGGATCCAGGCGCAGGCTCCTTTCGCGAGTCTCGGGTGTCGAGCCATGTAGTACTCAAGCCCGACATGGCCCAGCTCGTGACCCGTGTTCGCGGTGAAGAGCACATCGCAACGGCCCGGCTTGTTCGCGAAGTGCCGGATACACGCGAGCCAAACGGCGATTCCACCGCCGCGCTCTGCGGTGGACGTCCACCAGGAGCTACGCGGTGTCATGATAACGAGTGGCGGCGCTTGGGGATTTCGACCCGGAATGCGCGTCAGCACGTTACAGGCTTCGGTGTCCTCGATCGTAGCGTGGGCGACAAGACGAGCGACCGCGCCGGCCTCGGCAGCGGCATCGAGCCACTCGACTTCATCCGTCGCAACCTGCAGTACCGGCGGTCCGAACGGTCTCCCGTACGCCGGCGCGTTCAGCAGCGTGAACCCCGGAACGCCTTCCGGCGGCTCCGATCCCGCGACTACCGCGCGATAGGTGCTGTTTCGCGCTGTCGACAACGCCGTCGAGGTTCCCCCGGGACTGGAGGTCGTGACGGCGATCCCTTGACCGGCACCGCCGAGGCGTGTCAGCGGGCAGGTCACGCCCGCTTCGTCCGTCAGGCCACCATCAAACAGCGGCACGCCCTCGGCCCGGCGACCATCGACTTCCACCGCGCATTCGCCCAGCACCCGGCGACGAAAGGGAAACATGTCGAGGCGCGGTTCCACACCCGCAGCGCGAACGGTGTCCGCGAGCCAGTGGGCTGTCGCCAGATCGCCCGCGGTTCCCGCGCGGTGCTCAGCAATGGCGTCCCAGCCTTCGATGTCGGCGGCGACGTGCACGGAGCGAAAAGGTCCTCGAAGTTAGCCTTTCGAGGACCCTTCCCCTGACATCAGGCGACGTCGAACCTGTCGAGGTTCATCACCTTGTCCCAGGCGGCCACGAAGTCCTGCACGAACTGCTGCTCCGAGTCCGCGCACCCGTAGACCTCTGCGAGTCCACGCAACTGGGAGTTCGAACCGAAGATCAGGTCCGCGCGGGTCGCGGTCCACTTGAGATCCCCGGTGCCGCGATCACGTCCCTCGAACACGTCCCCGGCATCGGAATCAGTGCTCCACTCCGTGCCCAGGTCGAGCAGGTTCACGAAGAAATCGTTCGTGAGCGACTCCGGTCGGTCGGTGAAGACACCGTGCCCGGAACCATCGGAGTTGGTGTTCAACACGCGCATGCCGCCGACAAGCGCCGTCATCTCGGGCGCCGTCAGCGTGAGCAGTTGCGCCCGGTCGATCAGCATCTCCTCCGTCAACATGCCGTTCTGGCCATTCTGGTAGTTGCGGAACCCGTCCGCTTTCGGTTCAAGCGGGGAGAAGGACGCCACGTCCGTCTGCTCCTGCGAGGCATCCGCGCGGCCCGGCGTGAACGGAACCGGCACGTCGTGTCCCGCATTGCTCGCCGCCTGCTCGATGGCGGCGCAGCCGCCCAGCACGACCAGGTCGGCAAGCGAAACCTGCTTGCCGCCCGACGCAGAGCCGTTGAACTCCCCTTGTATGCCCTCGAGGGTCGACAGCACGTTGGCGAGCTGGGCCGGCTGGTTGACTTCCCAGTCCTTCTGCGGCTCGAGCCTGATGCGCGCCCCGTTTGCCCCGCCGCGCAGGTCGGAGCCCCGGAACGTGGACGCCGCAGCCCATGCGGTCGAGACCAGCTGGGAAACGGAGAGACCCGAAGCAAGAATGTTCGCCTTGAGGGCGGATACGTCCTGGTCGTCAACCAACGTGTGGGTGACCTCCGGGACGGGGTCCTGCCAGATGAGCGCTTCCGCAGGGACCTCGGGACCCAGGTAGCGAACCCTGGGACCCATGTCGCGGTGCGTCATCTTGAACCATGCCCGGGCGAAAGCGTCGGCGAACTCGTCCGGGTTCGCGTGGAATCGCCTGGAGATGGGCTCGTAGATGGGATCCATCCGCATGGCCATGTCCGCGGTGGTCATGATCGGCGCATGCCGCTTCGATGGATCGTGGGCATCCGGAACCAGGTCGGATCCGGCGCCATCCTGCGGCACCCACTGGAACGCTCCGGCGGGGCTCTTCACACACTCCCACTCGTAACCGAACAGGACGTCGAAGTAGCCGTTGTCCCATTTCACCGGGTTGGCGGTCCAGGCGCCTTCGATGCCGCTGGTGATCGCGTCCGAGCCAATGCCGGTCTGGAAGCTGCTCTTCCATCCCATCCCCTGCTCGGTGATGTCGGCGGCCTCGGGCTCCGCGCCCACCAGCGCGTCATCGCCCGCGCCATGGCACTTGCCAAAGGTATGTCCGCCAGCGACGAGCGCGACGGTTTCCTCGTCGTTCATGGCCATCCGGGCGAAGGTCTCGCGAATGTCGCGGCCCGAAGCGACCGGATCCGGAACGGCGTTGGGCCCCTGTGGATTCACGTAGATCAGGCCCATCTGCACGGCGCCCAGCGGCACTTCGAGATCCCGGTCGCCGGTGTAGCGGTTGTCGCCGAGCCATTCGTTCTCGGATCCCCAGTAGATGTCGGCTTCCGGCTCCCAGATGTCCGGGCGTCCGCCGCCGAAACCGAAGGTCTTGAACCCCATCGATTCGAGCGCGCAGTTGCCCGCAAGGATCATGAGGTCGGCCCAGGAGATCTTCCTGCCGTACTTCTGCTTCACGGGCCAGAGCAGCATGCGCGCCTTGTCGAGGTTGGCGTTGTCCGGCCAACTGTTGAGGGGAGCGAAACGCTGGTTGCCGGTTCCGCCTCCGCCGCGGCCGTCGCCGACGCGGTAGGTGCCGGCGCTGTGCCACGCCATCCGAATGAAGAGCGGCCCGTAATGGCCGTAGTCAGCCGGCCACCAGTCCTGCGACGTGGTCATCACGTCGTGGATGTCCTGCTTCAGGGCATCGTAGTCGATGCTCTTGAACTCTTCGGCGTAGTCGAAATCCTCGTCCATCGGATTGGACTTCGAGGACTGCTGGTGCAACACGTCCAGTCGTAACTGACGCGGCCACCAGTCCAGGTTCTCGGTGCCGCCGCGCGCGGCGGTGTTGCCTATCCCGCCCGTTACCGGGCACTTGCTCTCGCTCATGGTTGACTCCTTCCAGTGTCCCTGCCGTGTCGCGTCTTGCCGCCCCACCAGGTGCAGCAGTACTTGCGACAGAATATCCGACCGTTAGTGCGAGCCTAGAATCTGGCTACCTTCGCGTACAACGATTATTATTGGATATATCAATCGTATTTTGCGAATGCCGCGATGAAACGCCTGCCCACGATGAAGCAGCTCCAGTACCTGGTAGCCCTGGCGGACACGCAGCACTTCGGCCGCGCAGCGCAAAGGTGCTACATCACCCAGTCGACGCTCAGCGCCGGCATCCGCGATCTCGAATCCGTGCTCGGCATCCCGATCGCCGAGCGATCGAACCGGCATGTGCTGATCACGCGCGTCGGCATGCAGATCGCCGAACGGGCACGTGCACTCCTGCGGGACGCCGAAGAGGTCATGGAAGTGGCCAGGGCCGGACGTTCTCCGATGACGGGAGAGATGCGGCTCGGCGTGATCCCGACGATCGGCCCGTTTCTCCTGCCACAGGTCCTGCCCGTGCTGCGGGACCGGTTCCCGGAGTTGACGATCTACCTCAGGGAAGAGCAGACCGCTCCCCTGCTCGCCAGGCTCGAAGAGGGAGAACTGGACGCCGCGCTGATCGCGCTTCCCTACGAGACGGATGACTTCAGCGTCGACGTCATCCTCAGGGACGAGTTCCTGTTCGCCTGCCATCGCACTCACGCCCTCGCGAACGTCGACGAGGTCTCCCTTGACGCGCTTGCAGACGAACAGCTCATGCTCCTGGCGGAAGGCCACTGCCTTCGTGGACACACCCTCGATGCCTGCCGCGTGGGCGACACCAAGGCGCGGGCGCAGTTCGAGGCGAGCAGCCTCTATACCCTGGTGCAGATGGTCGCCGCGGGCATCGGCGTGACCCTCATACCGCGGCTCGCGGTGGACGCCAACGTCATCCAGGGAACAGGGATATCGCTCTCAAGGCTTGCAGCCCCCGCTTCGCGCGACATCGGGCTGGCATGGCGCCCGACATCGCTCCGAACCGACGATTTCCGGCTGCTGGCGAAGACGCTGAGGGAACTGCCGTCCCTGGCATCGTGAACGGACCGTACTCACACATCCCCTTCGACCATCGCCAAGACTGATCATGCCGCCGGATCGAGTCACCACGCTGTTCTACGAACTGTTCAGCGGACTGCCCCGGCAGGGACCGGGGAGCGCAGCGAGCACGCGCCGCGCCCTCGGCTTCGTGCCGGACGTCGGCCCCGGGACCCGCGTACTCGATATCGGCTGCGGGACCGGCGCCCAGACTTTGGTCCTTGCGGACAGTTCGCCGTGCCGCATCATCGCCGTCGACAACCACCGACCGTTCGTCGATACGCTGAACCAAAGCGCCCGTGAACTGGGGATCGAAGACAGGCTGGAAGCCCGCGAGGCAGACATGCGCCGGCTCGACTTCGCCGACGGTTCCTTCGAACTGATCTGGTGCGAAGGCGCCATCTACAACATGGGTGTCGAAGCCGCCTTGCGCGACTGGCGTCGCCTGCTGCGGCGCAACGGACACCTCGCGTTTACGGAGGTGTGTTGGCGGAAGCCCAAACCGCCCGCCCCGTGCAAAGCGTTCTGGAACCGGGAGTACCCCGCCATCCGCGACACCCCGGCACTCCTGAAAGCAATCGGGGAATGCGGATACGATACGGTCGCGCACTTTCCGCTCCCCGCGTCGGCATGGCGGGACGAGTACTACCGGCCGCTACAGGACAACGTGACCGCATTTCGGAAGCGCCACCATGATGCGCCGGACGCGCAGGAACTGGCGGAACAGTGCCAGGAGGAAATAGACACCTGGCATGCCTATTCGCAGTTCTACGGCTACGAGTTCTTCCTGCTCCGAGCCCCCTGATCCCAAGGGCAAGCTAGAGCTTCGAGCCCTGCAACCGGCTGCCCAGCCACCGGTCCGCGGACAGCTTGCCGCCACCCGAGAAGGCGAGCGGAATGAACATGACCAGGAAAATCACGGGCAGCTTGTAGTTGCCGGTGCAGACGCCATCCTCGCACTGCCTGGAGATACGGTAGCCGTCGAGGAGATCGGAGATCGAACCGAAGCCATCGGTCGGCAGGTGCGCCGCATGGATGGCGACCAGCGTCACGACGATCAGGCACATGGATACGTACCGGGTCGCGAAGCCGACGATCAGGAGCACGGCTCCGGCGATCTCAAACCACGTCGCGAGGAACCAGTTCGCATCCGCCGACAGCAGCGAGAACGGGAACGGGAAATCGATCCGCGCAAACCAGTTCGTGCCGCCAAGTTTCGCCAACCCGCTATCCAGGTACTCGTAACCGAGCAGAAGCCGCAGCATGAGCAGGGAAACGTACCCGCCGGCAACGTTGAGCCAGGTTCTCACCCGCCCCTCGATGTTGAGGATCGACCGTATCGGTGATTCCATCCTGTCCTCCGCTCAAGTCGCCTCAGGTTGCCCAAATTGTCGTTCGTTGTCGATGACGCTGCCCGCGCCTGCTTTGACGCACTCGATCCCGCAATTCCGCAGGACTGGCGGACATTGGCGGCGAACATTGCCTTTCGCTGGCGCTCCGATCCGCCCGGGCGTGTCGGCCTGGCCGGCGGCCAGGGCGCGGGTAAATCCACGCTCTCCCGGGCGATCGTCGAGGCCGGTCGGCATTTCGGGCTTCGCGTCGTCTCCCTCTCCATCGACGACTTCTACCTGACCCGGTCCGAACGCGAAGCGCTGGCGGACCGCGTACATCCCCTGCTGGCAACGCGCGGACCGCCAGGTACCCACGATGTTTCGCTCTGCGAGTCTGTCATGGATGCGCTTGACGCCGAGGGCGTCGTAACGGTTCCCGTCTTCGACAAGGGATTGGACAACCGCGCGCCGGAAACGCTCAACGTGAAGGCACCGGCGGACGTCGTCCTGCTCGAGGGCTGGTGCGTCGGCGCCCGGCCGGAGCCGGCGGTCAGGCTCGATCAGCCGATAAACGCCCTCGAGGCCGAATCGGATTCCCAGGGCTTTTGGCGACGTCACATCAACCAGGCCCTGGCGACGGACTACGCCCGGCTGTTCGGAAAGCTGGATTGCCTGATCTTCCTTCGCGTGCCGAACCTCGACGCGGTCGTGCGATGGCGGCTCCAGCAGGAAAGCGAACGACCGCCCGACCTCCGCCTCGACGAAGCGGAGGTCGCGCATTTCGTCGCCCACTATGAACGGCTGACGCGATGGATGCTGGAAGATCTACCTGATCGGGCCGACGTGATTGTCGAACTCGACGAGGGACATCAGGTGGCTGGGTGTACGCTGGTGGATCACCGGGATCCACCCACCAGCCCGCCAGGAAAAGCCTGATGCAGTCCCTCCGGTTCGCCAGATCTGCCTTGGTACAGCGCACCGTCAGCTCGTTCAGGAACGATTCAGGGGCCGTGTTCTAGTCTCTCCTCATCGAATCCAATCGCCGAGGGATTGACAATGCAATTTCGCCGTTTGATCCAACCAGCAGCGCTGGCAACCGCAACGATCCTCGCCGCTGGCGTCCAGGCGTCCAGCCACTACGAGACCGCCCCAGTCACCAGCGTGATTCCCGTGTACGAGAAGGTGCGCTACGCCGTGCCCGTCGACGACTGCCGGGCCGAAACCGTTCGTCTCCCGCAGTATGGAGCGCCCGGGACCGCCCCGATTGTCGGGGCCATTCTTGGCGGCGCCGTCGGCAACGCGGTCGGTCACAAGAAAAGAAACAAGCAGGTAGGCGCCGTGCTCGGGGCCGTGCTCGGCGCGAGCATCGCAAACGACATCGCCAGGGGTTCGCCCGACCGGTCGCGTGTTCGACACGGTACGCGGCGCGTCTGCGACACGTTCACCGAGTACCGCGACGAAGACAGGCTGGTCGGATACGACGTGACCTACGAATATGCCGGCCGCGCCTATAGCACGCGGATGAAGCGGCATCCCGGAGATGCGATCCGGATTCGGGTGACACCCATCGAACGTTATTGACGCCCTACCGGCACGCGCCAAATTTCAGTGCCAATCCTCCCCATCTGTGCGAAATTTGGCGCGATGTCGGTAGCGGCGGATTCACCGCAGGCACGAGAAAGAGATGCGCGTTCTATTGGTCGAGGACGAAATGCTCCTGCGCGCGCAGGTCGACAAGTACCTGCGGGACGCGGGATTTATCGTCGATCTGGCGTCCAATGGCGAGAAGGGGCTCTACTTCGGCCTGGAGTTCGACTACGACGTCGCGGTCATCGACCTGGGCCTGCCCAAGATGCACGGCATCGACCTGATCGCGGAGCTTCGCAAACAGGGCCGCGCGTTTCCCATACTTATTCTGACCGCCCGCCGCGACTGGCAGGACAAGGTGACCGGACTTGAGGCGGGCGCTGACGACTACCTGACCAAGCCTTTCCACCTGGAAGAACTCAAGGCGCGCCTCGACGCGCTGATCAGGCGGGCCGCGGGCTATGCCTCGCCCGTCGTCGAAAAAGGTCCGCTCCGCCTCGACCTCGGTGCGAAAGAAGCGCGGCTGAACGGTGATGCGCTGGAGCTGACGGCATTCGAATACCGGGTCCTTGAGTACCTGGTCATGAATCCGGCCCGCGTGATCTCGAAGACCGAACTGACGGAACACCTCTACGAACAGGACTTCGATCGGGACAGCAACGTCATCGAAGTGTTCATCGGACGCTTGCGCCGCAAGATCGATCCCGACGGATCGCTGAAACCGATTCGAACGATTCGGGGTGCGGGCTACCGATTCTCCCTCTAGTGCTGACTTCCCGGTTCCCGCCCACGCCGCATGCTGCGACACTTCATGCGCGCTAGCCTACAGCGTCGTCTGATGGCGACGACCGCAATCGCCCTCTGTCTCTTTCTCCTCGCTACCGGCTGGATCTGGGAAAGACTGTTCACGAACAGCGTGCGCGCGAGCGCCGAAGAGCAGATGCTCATCGTGGCGTATGGCCTCGTCGACGCGACCAGGAAAGATGCGGATCCAGCCACCCTCGGGGGGCCCTATGCAGGCGAGGATAGGCCTCGGGAGCAGGCCACTGAACCATCAATACTGCTCCCCGACGAACTTGGCGAGCCGCGACTGTCACGACCCAATTCGGGCCTCTACGCCTATATCGAGACAGCGGACGGCACGCTGGCGTGGGGGTCGCCATCCATGACCATCACGTCGGTGGCCGCACCACCCTACGCCCGCCCACCCCCTGGTGACTCGCGCTTTCGCAAGATAGAGATCGACGGTGTGGAACCCCGATTCCTCCTTGGTTACACGGTGATTCTTGAAGAACTCGAGGACTCGGAGCTCACCTTCTGGGTGCTGAACGACCAGGCTCCGTTCAATGCCGAGATTCGCGAGTTTCGCAGGAGTCTCGTTATTGGGGTGATCGCCGCGACGCTGCTCCTGGTGGTGCTGCAACTCGGCACCCTGCGGTGGGGACTGCGCCCGTTGCGACGGATGGCGGAACGGGTCCGGGCGTTGCACGCGGGTGAACGCGGCGACATCGGCGAGGACTATCCCGCCGAACTCGCCCAGCTCGCGCACACGTTGAACCGTTTTGCCGAACACGAAATGGAGAGCAGGGAACGCTATCGGCGCGCCATGGGCGACCTCGCACATAGCCTCAAGACACCGCTTGCCGTTCTGAAGAATGCCCTCGTCACACCCGACAAGCCCGACCGGACGATATTCGACGACCAGGTCGACCGCATGGAGGAGACGATCAGCCGCCAGCTCTCGCGTGCCGCGGCAATGCCTGCCGTGTTGCCGCACGAACCCGTCGCGGTCATGCCCGTTGTGGAACGTCTGTGCCGCGCGCTCGACAAGGCATACGTCGAGAAGCACGTGGACGTGGAAATCCCTACTGCGCAGGTACGCGTACGCGCGGACGAGCGCGACGTGATGGATGTATTGGGCAACCTGATCGAAAACGCCTACAAGTACTCGCACTCGAAAGTGCGCATCACCGCAAGGTGCGACAAGTGCCCAGCAATCCGGGCCCGCGAGAATCCGACCGCGACCGGATCCGGCGCCGCCAGTGAGGATGGACTCGGCGCGGGATTGCGCGATGCGGTCTGCATCGTCGTGGAGGACGACGGCGACGGCATTCCGGAAGCCGCGAAGCGCTACGTGTTCGAACGGGGTGCGCGCGCCGACACTGCCCACTCCGGACACGGCATCGGACTCGCATCCGCCATAGAGTTGGCGACAGCCTATGGCGGCAACGTCCAACTCGCTGACAGCGACCTGGGTGGGGCCCGGGTGATCCTCACGCTGCCCGCGTAAGCCTCGTACGTGAAGCGGCACTTCGGCTACGGCAAGGTGCGCTGCCGGGGCTTGGCGAAGAACACGCAGCGGGTCGCGCTGCTGCTCGGCTTCGCGAATCTGCTGATCGCCGGCCGCTACGCGACGGGATGACGCGGGACGAGTGCGCCCGCCGCGTGCTGGCGGGGAGCGCGGCGGAGGCTCGCGATGCCCGTGTTCCATGCATGGGGCTTATCGGAATCTCGTCCGGCATGAGTTTAGCCAATGCCGGTCTCTTGTGACCCCGGAACAAGGGGTTGTTCAGACCTTCCCTAGTGCTCGGCGATCTCTCGAACCGCCGCAAACAACCGCGACCTGATCTCTTCCGCGTCGGTCTGCCGCGCAGCCGTGGCGCACCAGCGCTCGAGTAACGAGTCGATGTCCGACGGGTCGCGGTCGCGCGCCGTCAGCCCCGATTGCAGGCGGCTGACCTGCACCTCCATCCTCAGGCCCTGGTCTTCCGGGGGAGAACTGATTCCCGCCCCGATCTCGGCTTCGACGGCGAGTTTCCTCAACTCGGCGAGATCCATGGACGCCTCGCCTTCGAGGCGCGGCCTGAACAGTCTCGCCAGTTCACCGGCTTCCTCGAGCCATGTCTCTTTCGATCCAGCGTTCCGTTCGATGCCGGCAAGTCGCGCGTCCAGCGCATCGATCATCTCCACGCGCGCCAATTCTGCCCGGACACGCTGTTGGGCCGCGCGGAAGCCGATCTCCCGTTCGTGGTCCGACAACAGGCGGTGCACGCGACGCTCGACCTCCCTTGGCAACCCTGCCAGGGCTTCGATCCTCCCCCGGCAAGCGTTCAGCAGCCGGCGCGCTTCTTCGGTCGATTCGGCGTCTGCAAGGGCGTGGTCGAGATCTTCGGTCAGGGCGTTCGCCTGATCCACCGCCTGGGCCAGGCGCGACCGACGCTCCTCGCGACCGGAATCGCGGGTCGCGAACACCTCGTCGCAGATGCCGCGAAACTCTTTCCATAGTCCCTGGTCGATACGGCGGCGTGTCGGGCCGACACGTTTCCACTCCGCCTGCAGGCGTTTCATCGTCTGGGTCTGCTCGTGAATCGGACCATCCGCCTCCACTGCAGCCCGGGCCCGCTCAACGATTCCGGCCTTTTTCGCCTCGTTACGCTCCCACTCCTCGCGCAAATGACCCGTGATCCTGTCCGTTACGGCCTTGAAACGGGAGTCCATGCGTCGCCCCGGCGACCTGTCCACTGGTCGGTAGGTGCGCCACTCCTCGCGTGCCTGGCGCAGAATCTGCTCCACGCCCCTGTAGTCCGCATGCTCCCAGTCGTTCTCTTCGACGAACGCCTCGAGCTGACTGCAAATCGTGCCGCGTTGCTCCAGATTGAACTTTCGTTCTTCGGCGAGTTGCGCGAAGTGCTGGCGGCATGGCGCGAAGGCGCGCTCTGCCGCCGCATCGAACCGCTCCATCAACGCCCGGTCCCTGGCCGACTGGATACGCCCCAGCGCCTTGACCCGGCCTCGCAGGGTCTTGATCCGCTCGAGCTGCGTCTTCGGGTCCAACGGGTGATCTGCCAGTTGCTCGATTTCTTCGCAGAGCCCTTCCCGCTTGCCCCGCAGAGCGAACGATTGCCAATCCGCGAGCTCGCGCAAGCGACGGGAACTTGAAGCGAGCTTCGCGCTCGGCCTCTGCTGGGCTGACTTCGGAAGATGCCGGATGCAACGGTTTGCCTCGCCCTGCAGGCGCAGCCCTTCGTTGACCTCGCCTGCTTCGACCGCGTTCTCCAGCGACTCGATCAACCTGGCGATCTCCTCCTGCACCGAGGCGAACACGTCGCGGCAGTTCTGGTCCGTCTCCGCAAACGTGTCCTGCGCGGCGGCCAGCCGCTCGATCCACTCCGGAGGCGAAGATTCTCTCGGCCAGTCGATCTTGGCCCGAAGCGACTCGGCCGCCCGGGCATGCCGGCGCGCTATCGACTGCAAGCGCCATCGTGCTTCGTAGTCTTCTTCCGGCGGCGCCTCGAATTGCGAATGTGCATTCACGATCTCTTCTATTTCCGCCCTGTGCGAGACAGCCCTGTCCAGCGCGGCAAGGAGATCGACAACCCGTACCCGGTGTCGCGCAAACGCCTCCGCCATTTCGCTCGATGGCGACGACTTCTCGGCGAGGGCTCCCCAGCGCGTCGCGATGTTCTGCCAACGCTCGTCCAGTTCGCCGATGGCATCGATGGTATTCGCCACCTCGGAGATGGCCCGTCGCAAGGCCTCCACCTCGGTCAGAAGGCCATTGAACGAGTCGCCGCCGGCCGGTACCGGCGATTCCGGAAGCTGAAATCGCCCCTGGATGCCCGAACGGGGTTCGACCGTCTCGCCCAAGGGTTCGAGTTGGCCTTCTTTTTCCTCAAGGCCCGCCTTGAGCGCGTCCCACTCGACCCGCAACGCCTGCCGTTTCGCATCGAACTGGGGGTCTCCCGCCACCAGCCGATTCGCCGAGTCGATCAGTTCTTCAGCCCGCGCCACCAACTCGTCCCGCTCGTGCCGGAGTTGCTTCAGTGCATTGAGCCGGTCGCGCACCGCGCGGTGCACGGTCTTGTCGCCACTGCGCAATGCATGTTCCAACGCAGTCAGGCGGCCTTCGCCAGCCACCTCGCCGACCATGGCAAGGCGCGCTGGCACATCCTGCAGGCCGGCGATGGCAGTTCCCAACTGTCCGTCGTCGATCTGGGACAGGAGTTCAGGCGAAGGAGCCAGGACAAACCGGGCAATCACAACTAGCGGATGGGCAGCGAACGCATGGGCGTCGCCGAGTTCTGCCAAACGTCTCGCGACCGCGTCCGCTACTTCCCCGTCGTCAAGCAGTGAGCCGAGCGTATCGACGGATTGCAGGCGCGTGATCGCGACAATGCGCGCACCGGCATCCGCATCGGTTCTGGCCGCTTCCTCAA
Source organism: Gammaproteobacteria bacterium (assembly GCA_026706665.1). Lineage (GTDB taxonomy): Bacteria > Pseudomonadota > Gammaproteobacteria > Pseudomonadales > Azotimanducaceae > VXNE01. The sequence goes on from JAPOYI010000009.1 coordinate 59,811, forward strand.
GTGACGACTGTTCCGAATCGTCGAGCGCGAGCAGCGCCTCGCGCCTGCGCGCCGGATTGGCGTCCGTCGTTTGCGGCTTGCGTTTGAAAAGTCTCGACAGCATGGCTGAACGTCATCCTGATTCCTTCGAGCATGTTCAGCTATCGCCGCCAATCCCCGCGCCAAGTGGCTCGGCGATCGGCCTTGAGCTCCAGCCTGCTACGCTCCGAGCGGCACCATTCGCTAGACAAATGTGTGCGTCCCATCGCAGTGTGGCTTGTTGTTGCTGTGCTTGCACCCACAGAAGAACACCTTGCCGCTCGTCTCGGCATCGAAAGGTATCGGCGTGAATTCGCTGCCCGCGTGCGATCCGTCGCAGAACGGCTGGTTGCCGCTCTTTCCGCAGGCGCACCAGAAGTACTTCATGCCGGCTTCAACGTCGACCGCGAACGGCCCCCTTTGCGCGATGTTCGGCTCCGCCATTGCGCCCAACTCCCGTGGCACTTTTGGAACATTCTAACCGGATCGGTTCCCGCAAGTACGGCTCTCGGCTCGCCTTTTCGACAGTCGGAGTCGAAACGATGATTGGGTACTCACGTCACTCGCCGATCCATGAGGCCATAGGGAACAGGTGCGAGATCTCTGGCTCTCAATACAGCGATTGCCCCTGCTCCTTGCGGCTGCGAGTCTATTGGCCTATAAACCTTGACGCCCTGTTGGGCAACTCGATCCGAGAGAAAGAAATGGCATCGAAACAGACGGAAATGATTGAACCAGAGGCTGCCTTCTTGTTGGCTGCCGCTGCGCAATGGGCTTCGATCAAGAAGACCCCGGATGCGTCCGCATTTGCCGTCCATTCCAAATACGATCCCGCCACAGTCGGCGCGGAGCGGCCATTTTTGCGGGGGCTATTCTCGATTTATCCACCGGGCGCGATCAGACAGTTCGCTCCACCTCGCTACCCGATGAAGACGAAGCACGATGTGCACTATTGCGACATGACGCATTGGGTCACGGATGTGTGGAATGGTCTGAGAAAGTATGAAAAAGTCTAGTCCGCCGACGGCTGGCGGGGTTAGCGACACCCTTGAAGTATCGAAGCCCCAGAAGGGCAGCGAGCGAGAAGATCCAACGAAGGGTGACTTGACACCAGGCCCTGAAGACTCTGGCTGTGAGCGGTGAGCCTTGGGTTGCTGGAATCCTGGGTGGCGTTGGCGGAATCGGGCTGGTGGGCCACTTCGTGAACAGCCTGCGTAACGGCAGCAAATAGCTTCAACAAGCGGAATCCTGCCATGACAACGGCAGGTGCAATTGCACGCGCACGACGCGCTTCCCGATTGCCTTGCCGGGGTCTGTTAATGTCGAACACTTCAACGGTTGCGGCGTAGACAGATGGCGAGATGGGACAGGAGCCCGGCGAGTTCGATACCCGACTGGTTCTGGCAGGCGGTAGAGACCCCGAGCGAGGAGCGGTTCGTCGAGGTCGAAGACTGCGATGTGTGCTATCGCGTGTGGGGAGGCGCCGAGGCCGCCGGCAAGCCAGGCATGCTGCTGATCCACGGCATGAACGCCCACAGCCGCTGGTGGGACTTCATCGCGCCCCAGCTCCTCACCGACTACCGGGTCGCCGCGATGGACCTGACCGGGATGGGCGACTCGGACTATCGCTATGTGTACGAGGCGGCCACCTACGCCCGGGAGATCGTTTCGGTATGTGACGCGGCCGGATTCGGCAGCGACGTGGCGGTCGTCGGACACAGTTTCGGCGGGGTCATGGCAGTCAAGGCGGCCAACCTCCATCCCGACCGGTTCGGCAGGCTGGTACTCGTGGACTCGGGAATCCGCCATCCGGACGAACCCCCTTCCAACCAGCCGCTCATGGGCGGCGGCCGGCCGAAGGCGTACCCCGACCGGGAGTCCGCCGAGAACCGCTTTCGCCTGTACCCGCCGCAGCCCTGCGAAAACCAGTACATCACGGAGTACATCGCCAGGCATTCGCTGCTGCGGGTGGACGGCGGCTGGGCATGGAAGTTCGACGAGGAGTTGCCGCTCACGACCAAGGGCACCGACCGCACGCCGGAGGACTACACCGGAATATCCATACCGGTCGGCATCGTGTACGGCGCAGAGAGCAGGTCATTCACGGCCAGCACGCTTGCCTACACGCTGGAACTGATCGGGCGTGACGTGCCGGTGGCCGCCGTCGAGAATGCCCAGCATCACGTCTTCCTCGATCAGCCGCTGGCGTTCATCGGTGCATTAAAGCAGGTGTTGGATCGCCTCCCGTCATGACGGGCCTGATCGGCATCTGCCTGCTGCCTCTTGTCGCCTGGCTCCTTTCCACGGACCGGAAGGCGGTCAACTGGCGCACCGTGGGGGGCGCGTTCGGATTACAGGTGGCGGTGGGGGCGGCGGCGCTGCATCTGCCGCCGGGGAGAGACCTCCTCGAGTGGGTCGCCGATGCCGCGAGCCGCGTCCTCGACTACAGCCTGGCGGGCATCGAGTTCGTATTCGGCGGCCTCGCTTCCGACTCGTTCGGATACATCTTCGCCTTCCGCGTACTTCCGGTCATCATCTTTTTCTCAGCACTGATCGCGGTGCTCTACTACCTTCGCATCATGACCTGGGTGGTTCGGTTATTCGGCGGACTGCTGCAGCGCGTGCTCCACTCGAGCCGGTCGGAATCGATATCGGCGGCAGCCAATGTGGTCGTCGGCATGGTCGACGCGCCGCTGGTGGTCCGGCCCTTCATCCCGACCATGACCCGATCCGAATTGTTCGCCGTCATGGTCGGCGGGCTCGCCACGGTCGCGGGCTCGGTCATGGCGGGCTACGCGGCGGCGGGCATCGACTTCAAGTACCTGATCGCGGCCTCGTTCATGGCCGCACCGGGCGGGCTCATGATGGCCAAACTCATGGTCCCCGAAACGGACGAACCTCGGAACGACATCGCGGACCTCGACGAAGAGCGGCCCGTCAACATCTTCGACGCGGCGGGCAACGGCGCGATGCTGGGCCTGCGCATCGCATTCGCGGTCGGGGCGATGCTGATCGCGATCATCGGACTGATCGCGTTACTGAACGGCATCATCGGTTGGGCAGGTGGATTTGTCGGCGCACCCGAACTGACCTTCCAGCAGATCCTCGGGTGGCTGTTCATGCCGGTCGCCTGGATCATCGGCGTTCCCTGGGCGGAGGCAGCAGAAGCCGGCAGTTTCATCGGCCAGAAGATCGTGCTGAACGAATTCGTCGCCTACCTCGATTTCGCCCCGCACATCCCGGAGCTGTCAGGTGGCACCGTCGTCATCGTCACCTTCGCGCTGTGCGGATTCGCAAACTTCGGGTCGGTCGCGATACTGCTCGGGGGCTTGAGCACCATCGCGCCGAATCGCCGGGAGGACATCGCACGGTTCGGCTCGCGGGCACTCGTTGCTGGCACGCTAGCGAACCTGATGAGCGCTTCGCTGGCGGGGGTGTTCGTGTGGCTATAGGTGCGGGGCAACCCATGGCCTGCGAGCTATTGGAGAAGCTCTCTCGACCCGACAAAAAAGGTGTCCGGCCCGTAGGGTGAAATCCACCACGCTTCGCAAACTACTTCCGGCAGAACCGCGCGGGGCCGGAGGTTCGTACTGGCGGCAAGCCGTCGCCGGGTCGGTTCTGGCGCTCGCCCCAGGCGGGGTGCTGGCGCAGGAGGCCGCAACGGTCGATCGGCAGGTGATCGAGGAGATCGTGGTGGTGGGATCGCTGATCACGCGCCGCGTGGTGTACGAGGGCAGCGCGCCGGTACAGACGCTGGACGCAGGGCTGTTCGAGTCGAGCGGCGCGGCGCAGCCAGCGGACATTCTCAAGAGCCTGACCGCAAATACGGGGTCCTATCTCGCCACCGAGCAGAACTATCTGCAGGGCAGTTCGCAGTTCAACCTGCGGGGACTGGGCCTGTCTTCGACGCTGGCCCTGATCAACGGCAGGCGGTCTGGCCTGGCCCCGGTGGCCAACGACGTCGGACATGGCTTCTTCGACATCAATACCTTGCCGCTGGCGATGATCGAACGGGTCGAAATCCTCCGGGACGGCGCTTCGGCCACCTACGGCTCGCAGGCGGTGGCGGGGGTGGCGAATATCGTGACGCGCAAGGGCTTCGAAGGCCTGGATTTCTTCGGCGGCTATCGAAGCGCCACCAACACGGCCTACGATGTCGGTTTCGGGTCCGGGTTCGGTCTGCCCCACGGCCACGTCAACCTGTATGGCGCCTGGCACGAGCAGGACGAGAATTTTCGGACCGATTTTGACTGGATGATCCCGCGCGCCGTGGACCCGGACGGCGACGGCGATATCGTCGACGGCTCCTTCGACTCCGGGCGCGGTTCGCCGGGCAGCTTCCGCCGCGTGGCGACCGGACCGGATGGCCGTTACTTCCCCTTCCAGGTCGGCGGCGCCAACGCGCCCCACTCTCCGGACCCGGATTGCCGGGCGGGTGGCGGCTACCCCAGCGACTCGCTGTGCCGGCTGGACTTCACCGACCAGCGCACGATGATCGCCGCCGAAAAAAGGACCCAGTTGTTCACCGAAGCCGAGTTCGAGTTGAGCGAACGGCTGACCGTTCTTTCGGAGGCGGGCTATTCCTTCAACAGGATCGGTGACCGGGTAGGCAACATGCTGCTCGTCAACGGCAACGTGGAAGGCACCAACGAGATCTTCGTGCCCGCCAGCCACCCCTTCAATTTCTGGACCGATCCGGACGGGGACGGCACCTTGACCCATGTCGCGCCCGATGACTGGATTCCCGGCATGCACGAGTCGGTGCCGCTCGGGTACCTGGGCCGACCCCTGGGCGCCGAAGCCAGCGGCCGCAATTCAGGCCACGAATGGCGACGTTTCAACAACATGCGGGCGCTGCTCGGCGCCGAAGCCGCTCTCCCGGGGGACTGGACGGGAACCTTCCATGTCGTGCATTCGCGCTCCCGCCTGCGGGTCAACGCCGATCGTCACTGGGAGGCGAAAGACTTCGCCCGCGTGGTGGCCGAGGGACTCTGGAACCCGTTCGGCACCCGCCTGACCGCGCCCGATCTTGTCACCCCCAAGACCGTGGCCGACGACGGGCTCGCTCCGAGTCTGACCGGCAAGCGGGCGGCCAATGACGCCGGAACCTTGCGCCAGTTCGAGCGCGTTCGCGAAGAGAGCGCAGAGAGCACCATGGAGGTGGCGGAGTTCGTGGCATCGGGCGATCTGATGGAGCGGCGCGGCCAACCGCTGTCGGTGGCGGCCGGCGCGCAGTATCGCCACCTGCATTATTCGCGGCAGCCGGACCCGCTCGACGCCATCGCCGCCGGCCCCCGGGATGTTCAGGAGTTTCCGGTGGCGGCGGATCAGCACGTCTGGGCGGCATTCGCCGAAGGCCTGACCTATTTCGGCGACCGCACGGAACTGCAGGTCGCCCTGCGCCACGAGAGCTACGACCGGGCGGGCAGCACCACCGATCCGAAGATCTCCGCCCTCGTTGCCGCCACCGACTGGCTTTCCCTGCGCGCTTCCTGGGGCACTTCCTTCCAGGCGCCCAGCGTGTTCCAGGCGGCCGGCAACACCGCCTCCCGCACACTGACCGATCCGTTCCGTTTCGACGCGCGGGGCGTCGGGCGATGCACCGTGGATCCCTCGGGCGCGATTCTTGAGCGCGGCGACAACTTTGCCTCTCCGACGGTGCTTCGCGGCGCCCTGCTGCAACCGCAAACCGCCGACATGGCCAACTTCGGCCTACTCTTCCGGCCACTGGACAACACCGCGCTCAGCGTCGACTACTGGGCGATCGACTACCGCAACGTCATCGCCCAGGGGCGCAGCTTCCAGGCCATACTGGAAGACGATTGCCGGGACGACGGGATGCCGAACGACCCGCGGGTGAGCCGCGATCCCTCCGGCCAGATCGTCAGGGTGACGACGGATTACGAGAACATCGCCGTGGTCCAGGCGCAGGGAATGGACCTGAACGCCTACTGGGACGTGGAAACGCCGGGAGGCCACCTTCGCATCGGCGTCGACGCCACGCTGCTCACCCGCTACGACGTGGGCAACGCCGGCGGAGACCTATCGGACCAGTTGGGCACCCGCAACGACACGAACGGTTTCGGTCCGACGCCGGAGCTGCGGTTCAACCTCAGCCTCGCAGGGAGTTGGGGGGCGCACGACGCCCGGCTCACGCTCCGCTACATCGACTCCTACAAGAACGACGAAGTCGCGACGCTGCCGGAAATCTCTTCCTGGACGACGCTGGACCTGAACTACGGCTATTCCCTTGCCGGACCGGCGAACGGCGAAACGACGATTTCCCTCGGCGCCATCAACCTGACGGACGAGGACCCTCCGCCGCTACCCAGCGGGCGCACCGGCGCCCAACGCTACAACCTGCGCCCGGGCTACGACGGCTTCGTGCACGACATCAGGGGGCGGGTGCTGTATGCGCGTGTGAGTTGGCGGAAGTAGTTCCCGAGGAGGAATCGCCGGTTCGGCATGCGGGCACTGGTCGCGGGCACGCTTGGGAATCTCATGAGCGCCTCGCAGGCCTGAGTGCGGAAGCAAATCTGGCCAAAAGAAACTGCTGAGAAGCTTGGGATGGGCGGTGAAGTCGGGCTGGGCTAGCCATATCGAGCCCCTTGAGGCACCCGACTGGAATCCGATTCTCGCTCGCAGCTTTCCGCGCTGTCAACCACTCTCTACGACCCGGTAACGACCCGGTTCGCCAATTTGACGAGCGGAGATGCGTCCGGCCAAACTCTGAGTCCAGCCAAAGAGGTCATACCACGTCGCCGGTAGAACATGGGAAGCATGAGCTGAAAGTAAGGGTACTCAATGTCTTCGTCTCGGAATGCGCGGTAAACATTGTAAGCAAGGAGATCTGCGAGTTGGACCCCATTGGACAGTTCGCTTCGAGAGAAGAACGGGAACTCAACGATATGGGGAAACTGCATGTTGGGGTTCCCACGTCGTAGCAGCGCGGCGTGTTGCGTCGCAATAAATCGGTTGAGTTGGATGCTGGTGTCGTCCATGACGATGAGGGCCTGATGCTTGCGATGGTACTGGCGCATGTAGTGCTGTATCGGGCGACTTTCAGTCCCATAGGGCCAACTTCAAAGTGCGCCCGCACGAACGCGTGCCGCAAAAGGCAACAAATCTCCTCAGTTCAGGAGCAGCCGGCAGGTTCTCCCGCTCAACCCCAGCTTAGCGTTCCGCCCGTCTGGTACTCCGTGACGCGGGTTTCGAAGAAGTTCTTCTCCTTCTTGAGGTCCATGATTTCGGACATCCAGGGGAACGGGTTTTTCACCCCGGGGAAGTGCTCTTCGAGTCCGATCTGGACGAGCCGGCGGTTGGCGATGAATCGCAGGTAGTCGGCCATCATGTTGGCGTTCATGCCGAGCACGCCGCGCGGCATGGTGTCGCGGGCGTAGCGGATCTCGAGTTCCGTGCCTTCGAGGATCATCTGCTTGGCCAGTTCCTGCATGCCCTCGTCCCACAGGTGCGGGTTCTCGAGCTTGATCTGGTTGATCACGTCGATGCCGAAGTTCACGTGCATGGACTCGTCCCGCAGGATGTACTGGAACTGCTCGGAGGTGCCGGTCATCTTGTTGCGGCGGCCCATGGAGAGGATCTGGGTGAAGCCGCAGTAGAAGAAGATCCCCTCGAGCACGCAGTAGTAGGCGATGAGGTTCTTCAGCAGCGTCTTGTCGTCTTCCGTGGTGCCCGTGCGGAAGTTCGGATCGCTGAGTTCCTGGGTGTACTTGAGGGCCCAGGACGCCTTGTCGGCGACCGAGTCGACCTCGTGGTACATGTTGAAGATCTCGCCCTCGTCCATCCCTAAGGATTCGATGCAGTACTGGTAGGCGTGGGTGTGGATGGCCTCCTCGAATGCCTGGCGCAGGATGTACTGGCGGCACTCGGGATTGGTGATGAGGCGATAGATGGCGAGCACCAGGTTGTTCGCCACCAGCGAGTCGGCGGTAGAGAAGAAACCGAGACTGCGCTTGACGATCCGGCGCTCGTCCTCGGTCAGCCCGTTGCCGGACTTCCAAAGCATGATGTCCGCGTTCATGTTGATTTCCTGCGGCATCCAGTGGTTCGCGCACGCGTCGAGATACTTCTGCCATGCCCAGGCGTACTTGAACGGCACGAGCTGGTTGAGGTCGGCCCGGCAGTTGATCATGGCTTTCTGGTCCACCGTGACGCGTTCGCGGCTATCGGTCTCGACGGCGGCGACCTGGCTTTCGACCACCGCCGTGGTCTCTTCGACCACGGTCGGCGCAACGGGCGCCATCTCTACCGGCGTCTCCACGCGGGGTTGCGGCTGTTTGGCCGCTTCGACTCGCTCGTTGCGCTCTTCTCGCTCTTCGAGCCCGTTCGTGCGGTCGGCGCCATTCGTGTCTTTGGTCTTCTCCGGCGCAAGACCGCCCACAACAGCTGCACCGTTCTGACCGTCCTGGTAGTCATCCCATGACAATTGCATCTTTTCTCCTCTCTTCCTTCCTCTCTCTTCTCTCTCCGCCTTTCCGCGAGGCTTTCTCCACTTGTGTTACGTGCTCTTGGTTCGCACCAGCTTTAGTACCCGGCAGGGTCTGTTCTGTTCTCTTTTCTGATCTCTCTTTGCTCTCTCCGCGTTCGCTATCGACCTACTGGCATGCCTCGCATTCCGGATCGTCGATGGCGCATATCTGGGGCCCGGGGCTTGACGCGCCCGCATCCACCGCATTCAACGCGCCCGTGGTGTCGAGCGTCGACTTCTCCGTCGCCGTCGCCCCGAGCGATCGCAGGTAGTAGGTGGTCTTCAGGCCCCTGAGCCACGCCATCCGGTAGGTGATGTCGAGCTTCCTGCCGTCGGCATTGGCGATGTACAGATTGAGGGACTGCGACTGGTCGATCCACTTCTGGCGCCGGCTCGCAGCGTCGACGATCCATCGCGGCTCCACCTCGAACGCCGTCGCGTAGAGCTCCTTCAGGTCATCGGGCACGCGGTCGATCCGCTTCACGCTCCCGTCGTAGTACTTGAGGTCGTTCACCATCACCGAATCCCACAGGCCGCGCTCCTTGAGATCGTGGACGAGATAGGGATTCACGACCGTGAATTCCCCCGACAGGTTCGATTTCACGAACAGGTTCTCGTAGGTCGGTTCGATCGACTGCGACACGCCGACGACATTCGCGATCGTCGCCGTCGGAGCGATGGCCATGACGTTGGAGTTGCGCATACCCCGCTTGCGCACCTTGTCGCGCACGACATCCCAATCAAGCGTCGTGGAAAGGTCGACCTCCAGGTAGTCCGCCGGGCGCTCGTCTCCGAGGCGCCTGAGCGCGTCGATGGGCAGGATGCCCCGGCTCCAGAGGGAGCCCTCGAAGCTGGCATAGCTGCCCCGTTCCTTGGCGAGCTTCGACGATGCGTCGATGGCGCAGTAGGAAATCGCTTCCATCGAACGGTCCGCGAACTCGACCGCGTCGCCGGAACCGTAGGGGATGCGCAGTTCGTACAGCGCGTCCTGGAACCCCATGATGCCGAGCCCCACCGGCCGGTGCCGCATGTTGGAGCTGCGCGCCTGGGGCACGGAGTAGTAGTTGATGTCGATGACGTTATCGAGCATCCGCACCGCCGTGCGCACCGTCTTCCTGATCTTCTTGAGGTCGAGGGAGCGGTTCTTCCTGTCGAGATGCTGCGTCAGGTTCACGGAGCCGAGATTGCATACGGCGATCTCATCCGCCGACGTGTTCAGCGTGATCTCGGTGCACAGGTTGGACGAATGCACCACGCCGGTATGCTGCTGGGGCGAGCGGATGTTGCAGCTGTCCTTGAACGTGATCCAGGGATGCCCGGTCTCGAACAGCATCGACAGCATCTTCCGCCAGAGGTCCACCGCGGGGACCTTCTTGTGCAGGAGGCTCGCCGGATCGTCGGCGATCATGGCTTCGTACTCCTGGTAGCGCTGCGCGAACGCGTTGCCGTACAGGTCGTGCAGGTCGGGAACCTCGTTCGGCGAGAACAGCGTCCACTCGGCCTCGTCGAAGACGCGCTGCATGAACAGGTCCGGCACCCAGTTGGCGGTGTTCATGTCGTGGGTGCGGCGGCGGTCGTCGCCGGTGTTCTTGCGCAGTTCGAGGAACTCCTCTATGTCGAGGTGCCACGTCTCGATATAGGCGCAGACGGCGCCCTTGCGCTTGCCGCCGTTGTGGGCGAGACCGCTGGTGGTCATGTAGGACTCGTCGCCTTCCACCTTGAGGTCCATCACGAACGGCGTCGGCGGCATCGCCTTGACGCTGCGAACGCGGCTGAACACCCAGTTCTTTACCGTCAGCCAGTTCTGCTTGGTCAGGGGCCTGCAGTCGAGCCGCTCGGCGAGGTCCGGCACGGCGGGAATGCGGATGTCGTAGCTCCCGCGATACTGTCCAGCCGTCGGCACGCCAAGGCGCAGCATCTGGTAGCGAACGCCCTCGGCAAGGGCTTCTGACGTGCTGGTGAAGCAAATCTCTTTGCCCCGGCTGACGCCACCGTCGGTTTCCAGGAGCCCCTGCAGCAGGGCCAATGTCTGCGACCTCGGCAGGTGGCTGAAACGCCGCGCGATCCGTTTCTGTCCGTTCGGCCCATACAGGTCCTCGCGGGCGAACTCGAGATTGCGCAGCCCGGCGCCCCGGTATTGTCCGGTCGTGCCGTCGCGCTCAAGGCCGATGCCCGCAGACCAGTGGATCTGTTGATACCGTTCCCCGCGCCCGGTCATCCAGAAGTGAATACCCCGCTCGCTGAGATACTTGGCCACGAAGTCCAGGTGGGCGTCTTGAGTCGGGTTGCCCGACACGCCCCACTCGAGTCCGTTCTTCGCGCAGTGGCCGTCGCCGAGCAGGATGCCGTACATCCGGGCATCGGCTTCGTCGAATCCCGCGACCGGCACAACCTCCTGCGGTATGACCTGCGCCACGTAGTCACCGCTCCGCAGGTCGCCTGCGTCTACCCATTCGGGGCTTGTCTTGCCCTTTGTGCGTATGGCCCACAAGGGATGGCCGGCAGTGACCTTGAGCGGCGTGACAGAGTGCTTCACGGACACTTCCACCATCGGATCGATCTGGTTGTAGGCGAACTTCCTCTCGACCTCTCGGTACGCCCCTCTCTGGCCGAGAACCAGGTCGCTCTCACCGATGTCCCGCAACGCCTTCACGCCGTCGGCGGTATGCACGCGGGTGTCCGGGTCGAAACACTGGTTGACCGCTACCGCCGTGTCGTTGACGACCTTGAGGAACGGCACGACGCCCTGGGACTTGCCGTTGGTGCCCTTGATGTACGAGCCGAGCGCCCGCACCGGGGTCCAGTCGTTGCCGAGCCCGCCGGCCCATTTGGACAGCAGGGCGTTGTCGCGGATGGCGCTGTAGATGCCGTCGAGGTCGTCCGACACCGTCGTCAGGAAACAGGACGACAACTGCGGGCGGCGCGTGCCGGCGTTGAACAGCGTTGGCGTCGAACTCATGTAGTCGAACGAGGAGAGGAGGTTGTAGAACTCGATGGCGCGCTTCTCCGGTTCGTCTTCCTGGGCGGAGAGACCCATCGCGACGCGCATGAAAAAGACCTGCGGGAGCTCGAAGCGGATGTCGTTCGAGTGGATGAAATACCGGTCGTAGAGCGTCTGCAGGCCGAGATAGGTGAACTGCAGGTCGCGTTCGGGCTTGAGCGCCGCGCCGAGCTTTTCGAGATCGAACCGCTGCAGCTCGGGCGCCAGCAGTTCCAGCCTGACGCCGCGCGCGACGAAGGCGGCCAGCGCTTTCCCGTACAACGTCTGCATTTCCGCCTGGGTCGCCCGGTAGTCGGGCGCGCCCGGAGCGCGGATGTCGAGGAAAGCGAGGGCTTCCTTGCGCAGCTGATCGAGCAGCAGGCGCGCGGTGACGTAGGTGTAGTCGGGTTCTTCCTCGATCAGCGTGCGGGCCGTCATGACGAGGGTGGTGGCGACATCGCTTTCCGTGATGCCGTGGTACATGTTGCGCCGGGACTCGTCCATGACGCGCCCCGCGTCGACATCGCCCAGGCCCGCGCAGGCTTCCTCGATAAGCGTGCGCATGCGGTGAAGGTCCAGGGGATGCCGCGCGCCGTCCTCGCCGACTGCCTCGATCTCGGGGGCCGGTTCGGGCGTCGTTCCTTCCCTGGCCGCCTGCTCTTGGCGCATCCGCGCGTGCTCTTCGCGATAGAGAACGTAGCTGCGCGCGATCCTGTGCTCGCCGCTGCGCATGAGCGCGAGTTCGACCTGGTCCTGGATGTCCTCTATGTGGATCGTGCCGCCGGACGGGAAACGCCGCCTGAACACGGCGGTGACGATTTCCGTGAGTTCCGATACGCGTTCCCGGATGCGCGACGATGCCGCCGCGGTGCCGCCTTCGGCAGCTAGAAATGCCTTCGTCATTGCGACCGCGATCTTGTCGTCGGTATACGACACGACCGTCCCGTTGCGCTTGATGACCCGGAGCTGTCCCGGCGCGGTGGCGGCGATGGATGGAGTGATGGCCGGGGCCGTCGTATCGACGTTTCCGTTGAGTTCTTCGGCGAGGGGCGATCGGCCAGGGACGACTTCGGATTGCATGCGGTTCTCCTCAGGGCCTCAAGCTATCCGACGCTTCGAAGGCCATGGTTTGCAGAGCCGATAACGCACCGCGCAGCAAGCTGTCTCGGTCTCGTCACCGGCTGCATTGGGCCACGAATTTTCGCGGCACAGGACGCCTATAGTAGTAGAGTTCGGGCTGGAAAACACTACATTTTGTGTCCAAGGTACGTCTGGTCCACTTGATAAGCCGTTCTTGGGGACTCTTCTGTGGAGCGTCTGTGGGCAACCGGTTGCTATCCGGGGGACACCCCATTCGGGGCCGCGAGCGCCCCTGACGGCGTACAATAGCCGCTGTCCTGAAAGGAGAATCCACGCAAGGCAAGCGATGCTTCGGGCCGCCCTGATCGCCTCGGTCGCACTGGCGACGATGTCTGCAAGTCCTTGCTTCGCGCAGGCCACCATGGCGGGAATGATCGAAGCCATAAGGGAGGACACGCGCCGCACTGCCTTCTACACGGGCGTGGCGGAACTGGACCCCCGCGTCATCGACGCCATGTCAACCGTCAAACGCGACGAGTTCGTCCCCTGGGCCACCAAGATCGCCGCGTACGTCAATCGGCCGCTTCCCATCGGCCACGGACAGACCATCTCCCAGCCCTACATCGTCGCGATCATGACGCACCTCATGGAAACGCGCGAGGGCGACCGGGTACTGGAGATCGGCACCGGTTCCGGATACCAGGCGGCGGTGCTCGCCGAACTGGTCGACGAGGTCTACACCATCGAGATCATCCCCGAACTCGCGGAATCCGCCGCGAAACGCCTTGCCCGGCTCGGCTTCGATAACGTCGAAGTCAGGACCGGCGACGGCTGGTACGGCTGGCCGGACAAGGCCCCCTTCGATGCGATCATGGTCACCGCCGTCGGCGAAGACGTGCCCGGGGAACTGGTTCGCCAACTGCGGCCCGGCGGCCGAATCGTCCTGCCGCTCGGTACCGACTGGGATCAGAACCTGGTGGTCGTGGAGAAGGCGGAAGACGGGACGACCTCGAAGCGCGAGATACTGCCCGTGCGGTTCGTGCCCCTGACGGGGGATCACTGAACTCCGGTTCTCGCCCTCCACGCCTACTGGATCCTGCCATCCGGCGAGCTACTCTGGCCCATGGGGGATTGCCCGCCATTGATACAATGTGCCCATGCCTGCAATGCATCCCAAAGACGCAAAGAAATCCGGTCAACCTGCTAACCGTGCCGGACCGGCGGCAGAGCCCGGGAATACGCTGGGTGATCCCTACGCATGGCGGCTACCGCAGGACGTCATCGGCCTCGAGAAATTCGATTTCCCGCACCTGCATCGGCGAAGCGAGTTCGATGCGGACAAGATCGGCGGCATCGCCGCACCCCGGATGGCCGGCTGCGCCGTCAGCCGCACGCCGGAACAGATCAGGGACATGATTCGTTCAGGCGAAATGGACAGGAACGACCGCGTCTTCCTGAATGAACTGATCATGCAGTTGGACTGCTACGACATTCGCCGGTTCGCCATGTATTGCGGCATCTCCCGCTACGAGATGGCGCGGGCCATGATCCGCTGCGGCATTCGCCTCAGACTGCTGACCGAGTGGATGAACTGCCACTCCCCCCTTTATGTGTCCACCGACACCCATCATCGAACCTGGGATCTCGGTCCAGGGTTGTAGCGAGTGGACAACTCCGGGCTGAGGGTCGCAGCGCACCTCGAGGAGAACCTCCGCTGGTTCGTTCAGACCCTCGACAATTGGATTGGCCGCGACAGTTATCAGATGGGCGGCGGAACCATACTCGCCGCGAGGTGGCATCACCGCCATAGCACGGACATTGACCTGTTCTACGATCCGGGAACACACGGTGACGTTCCGCTCGACGGAATCATCCAAGGATTCCGCTCACTTGAGCGACAGGGGCAGATCGAAAGGCTTGAGGTACACCCTTCCCGCGGATTCTCATGCGAAAGAGCATCCACCCCACTGTCCCTTTTTTCGACAGTGCAGGTCGCGCCGGTTCGGGTATCTGAACAGCGAGAAGCGAGCACGGGGATCGGCACAGAAACCAGCGCCGAGATTCTCCTCAAGAAGATCCGAGCGAGGATGATCAGAAGCCCGCGCTACCTGCCAAGGGACGCCTACGACCTCGTCATCGCCCATGTTGAGGACCCGGATGCGGTCGACCAGGTATTCCGGGTGCTGAGCCTGGAAGAAAAGCGGATTCTTGCCTACGACGCGCACCGCGACGGCATTCAACTCACTGACGCCGACAGGATCGTCTCACCCGCCTACCCAGGTCTTCTGGACCCCCTGGAAAACCTGTTGCGATACGTGCGCGTGGCTCTCGCAAGGAATCTCACGGGCGATGCGGTTCTGGAACTCACTCGCATGCGCCGGGAAACTCGAACCCGGGCATAGCCGCCGACAGGCTGGTTGCCGCGCCTATCCCCCGGCTTCCATGTGCCTGCGTTCCCAGTCGTTGACGATGAGGCAAAAGAGCTTGGCGGTCGCCTCCGCGTCGTAGCGCGCGGCGTGTGCGCGTCCGCCTTCGAATTCGATGCCGGCCCGCGCGCAGGCTTCGCTCAGGACCGTGTGGCCGTAAGCCACCGCGGCAAGCGATGCCGTGTCTATCACCGTGAAGGGGTGAAAGGGATTGCGCTTGACGCCGTTGCGTTCGGCGGCCGCCGTCACGAAGCCATGGTCGAAGTGCGCGTTGTGGGCTGTCAGCACCGCCCGCTCGCAGCCATTGCGGCGAACCTCCCGGCGGACGAACCGAAACAGCTCGCGCACTGCTTCTTCCTCGTCCAGCGCATCGCGTTCCGGGTCCGCGAGGTCGATGCCGGTGATCCTGAGCGAGGCTTCTTCTACCATGGTTCCCGGGTGCGGGATGACGTTCCAGCTTCGGACCCGATCTATCGCGAGACTCTCATCGAACCACTCGAGGCTCACGGCCGCGATCTGCAATACGGCGTGGATGTCCTTGTCGAAACCGCCGGTTTCGAGGTCGATGACGACCGGAAGAAAGCCGCGAAATCGGGAGCTCATTTCACTCATCGTCGCCCCTCTAGGCCACGCGGCCAAAGCCGTCGCTCAAGGATACATCAGCGCTTCGTGACGCGCCGTCAGCCCGCTGCGTTACCATGGCCCCTTCATCAAATCCGAGAGTGCGCCAGTGAAGATCGTGCTTGCCTACTCCGGGGGCCTCGACACGTCAGTCATCTGCCACTGGCTGCAGGAGACCTATGCGGCCGAGGTGGTGACTTTCACTGCGGACATCGGCCAGGGCGAAGAGGTGGAGCCGGCCCGCGCCAAGGCGAAAGCGCTTGGCGTGCAGGAAATCTACATCGAGAACCTGACGGAAGAGTTCGTCGCCGACTTCGTCTACCCGATGTTCCGCGGCAACACGGTCTACGAGGGCGAGTATCTCCTCGGCACCAGCATCGCGCGGCCACTCATCGCCAGGAGACTGGTCGAAATCGCCAGGGAAACTGGCGCCGAAGCCGTCTCCCACGGTGCGACGGGGAAAGGCAACGACCAGGTTCGCTTCGAACTCGGGGCCTACGCGTTGAATCCGGACATCAAGGTCATCTCGCCCTGGCGAGAATGGGACCTCACTTCGCGCGAAGCGTTGATGGCGTACTGCGCCGAGCGCCAGATCGCCGTCGATTTCAGCAAGGCCGGCGAGAAGTCGCCCTATTCGATGGATGCCAACCTGCTGCACATCTCCTACGAAGGCGGCGAACTGGAAGACCCCGGTGCCGAGCCGAATCCGTCGATGTGGCGCTGGACGGTGGCGCCGGAGGATGCGCCCGACCAGGCCGAGCAAATCGAACTCGAGTACGTGAACGGCGATGCGGTCGCGCTCAACGGAGAACCGATGTCGCCCGCACGCGTGCTCGCGCGCCTGAACGAGATCGGCGGCACCCACGGCGTCGGCCGCAGCGACATCGTCGAGAACCGCTATGTCGGCATGAAGTCCAGAGGGTGCTACGAGACGCCCGGCGGCACGATCCTGCTGAAGGCCCATCGCGCCATGGAGTCGATCACCATGGACCGGGAGGTCATGCACCTGCGCGACGAACTCATGCCGCGCTACGCCAAGCTCATATATAACGGCTACTGGTGGTCGCCGGAGCGTCGGGTGATGCAGACGCTGATCGACGCTTCCCAGGATGTCGTCAACGGGCGCGTCAGGCTGAAGCTCTACAAGGGTGGCGTGTCCGTAGTCGGCAGGTGGTCCGATGACAGCCTGTACGACGCCGACGTCGCTACATTCGAGGACGATGGCGGTGCCTATCGCCAGGACGACGCTGCCGGATTTATTCGGCTGAACGCCCTGCGGTTGCGGCTGGCGGCGAAGCGGGGCCGAAGCCTGGACTAGGGCGTGTTAACACTACGTAGAGCCTCGACGATCAGCACGAACACGATGAAGCCGAGGAAGACGACGTCGAGTTTTT
>JAPOYI010000242.1 GCA_026706665.1 Gammaproteobacteria bacterium
CACCCTGCTGCGGGACCTGGCCACCGTCACCAAGAACCGCGTGGCGCCCCGTCTCTCCGGCGCCGAGCCGTTCGATCTGCTGACCCGGCCCACCGAACTGCAGCGCGAAGCCTTCCGGCTGCTCGGCGTGCGGCTGCAATAGCGTTCCCAGTAACCGCCCGCTGGAACCCCGTGTTCTATCGAACAATCAATAGGTTAGCTCGGATCTGCTCTGGAAGTTCAGTTTAAGGTTGATCGAACCACTTTCGGAAGGCGCCGGACCGTGCGGATTGGGCACGATTGATGAGCCGGGCATTGTTCCCCTGTCCGACCCGCGTCCGGTTGGAGTTGAAGTAACCGGTTCTGGTCAGGTCGGCCGCAGCCGCCGCCGCGCGAGACGCACCAGGTTGTGGGCGAAGATCGCCGAGTGCATGTAGGCCTTGAAGCGCGGCAGACCGCGCCATCGGCAGTTCGCCAGGCCGAAGCAAAGCTCCAGATAGGAGATGCCCGCCTCGATGCCCGCGCGGAAGCGCCTGAGCTGATCGTACAGCCACGACGAGGGCGTCATGTCCTTTGCCTGCAGGCCGCTCTTCTTGTGGAACACGACATGCCGCGTGCCCAGCGCCTTGGCGCCAGGTTGTGGCGCGACGCGTAGCCGCCGTCGAAGGCGGCGTGGGACGGCGCGGCGCCGTAGTGCTCCCTGTGGCGCTTGAGCATAGCCAGGCAGCGCGTGCTGTCGCGAGGGCGCACGAACACATCGAGGCGCGCCGCATCGCGGCCCGCGACCTGCTGCCGTGGTAGGTTGGACGGACTCTTCGGGGAGGGGGAGTGACATCATGACCACCGCGCCCATGGATGCCGAGCCTTCGGGTCGGCCCGTTCTTAAGGTGACAAGGGTCGCCGTGGATTCACAAGGATTGGTGGTGACGCTGGCGGAGTAACCAGTCTTGCGCCTTTGGATCGGGCTGATATGTTGGCCCTCGCGCGCGACATCCTGCAGCTGTCCAAGCGAGATTCTCTGTTCCTTGACGCTGTTGACGGGAACCCTTATCCCGTCGTCGCGTGATCGAAAACTGACGACATTCGGATTGATATGTCTAGTCTGACTAGATATGCTCTTTTCAATGGAGGTGATCTACTCAGTCTACGAGGCAAAGGCGCGGTTCTCCGAGGTTATCCGGCAGGTTCGCGAGGGCAAGACAGTAACGGTCTCTTATCGCGGCGAACCAGTGGCGGAAATCAGCCCCATCAAGCGCGAGCAGATGCCGACACTTGAGCATCGGCTGGACGACCTCGAAAGACAGGGGGTGCTGGTGCGTTCCCATGCCAGGCACGCGCTCCGGCCTGCGAAACGGCGAGAAGGTGCATTGGCGCGCTTTCTGGAGGACCGCCACGAATGAGCGTTGCCTATGTGGACAGTTCCGCGTTGGCGGCCATCGCGTTCGACGAGCCTCACGCTTCGGCTTTGGCCAGCCGGATGGACGAATTTGACCGCCTCATGTCTTCCAACCTGCTCGAAGCGGAACTTCGGGCCGCGTTCATGCGGGAGAAGCTCGATTTCCAGGAGAGCATCGTTCTCGGTATCGACTGGGTTCTGCCCGACAGGACCCTGACTCCGGAGTTCAGGACCGTCTTGCGCGCCGGCTATCTGCGGGGCGCGGATCTGTGGCATCTCGCCACCGCCCTCTACGTCTCCTCGGGCCTGCCCCGGCTTGCGTTTGCCACACTCGACGCGAAGCAGGCCGAGGTCGCCGACGCACTTGGTTTGTTGGTCCTGGGGGAACCCTGATCGCGTGGTGATTGGAGGGGGCCTGGCAGGGACCTGATGCCGAGGATAGAAATCAATCGCGAGTTTGCCCGCGCGCTTGAACGCATCGCCAGCGGCCGGGGCAATCTCTTCATTACGGGAAAGGCCGGAACCGGCAAGTCGACCCTGCTCGAGTACTATAGGGAGCATGCGGCAGAGACGCCCGTCATACTCGCGCCCACCGGAGTCGCCGCGCTCAACGTTGGCGGCGAGACCGTGCACCGCTTCTTCGGTTTCGGTATCGACGTCACGCCGGAGATGGTGCGCAGCAGCCGGCGCAGGCCACGCTACCCGGGAATCTACAAGAAACTCAGGACCATCATCATCGATGAGGCGTCCATGCTGCGGGCGGACCTGCTCGACTGCGTGGACATGTTCCTGCGCAAGCACGGACCGAGCCCCGGCGCGCCGTTCGGCGGCGTGCAGATGGTGTTTGTCGGGGACCTTTATCAACTGCCACCGGTCGTCACCGGCGGCGAAAGGGATATCTTCCGCAGCATCTACGAGACGCCGTACTTCTTCAGTGCCGGGGCATTGGCGGACAGCGATCTCGAGATCATCGAACTCGAAAAGGTCTACCGGCAGGAAGACGCGGAATTTGTCGCGCTGCTCAACAGTGTTCGCAACGACTCGGTGGACGATGCCGGCGTCGCACACCTGAACGCGCGCGTCGACCCGGCTTTCGAACCGCCCGACGACGTATTCGCCATTACCCTGACGACGACCAACCGCAATGCCGATCGCGTCAACGGCGACCGGCTTGCCTCCCTGCCTGGAAGGGCCTCGACTTCGATTGCGGAGATTTCCGGGGAATTTGGCCGAGAGCACTACCCGACAGCGACGGAACTCGCATTCAAGCCGGGCGCGCAGGTCATGATGCTGAACAACGACTCCGTGGACCGCTGGGTCAACGGCAGCCTCGGCGTCATCGAGTCGGTCGCGGCGTGGGAGGAGGGCAGGCAAGGCGTGAAGATCCGCTTGCGAGGCGAGGCCGGGGCGGTGCATGTCGAGCCGCACACCTGGGAGGTGATCCGGTTTGTGCTGCAGTCGGGCGAAATCACTTCCGAGTCCGTCGGTCGCTTCACGCAGCTCCCGTTTCGCCTGGCCTGGGCGGTCACCATCCACAAGAGCCAGGGCAAGACCTTCGACAATGTCGTGATCGACCTTGAGCGCGGTGCCTTCGCTGCGGGGCAGACCTATGTTGCGCTGAGCCGGTGCACGTCCTTCGAGGGAATCGTGCTGAGGCGGCCGGTGAGGCGAAGTTCGATTCGCGCGGACTGGCGCATCCAGAAGTTCCTTACCGGGTATCGCTACCGGGAAGCCAAACAGGCCATGCCGGCATCGGAGAAAGCGGCGCTCATCCGGCGCGCGATCGAGGACGGCGCCGAGATCGAGATGACCTACCTCAAGGCCGACGACACGCGGAGCGAACGGCGAGTCCTGCCCCTGAGCGTCGGTCGGCAGTCATACGGTGGACGGTCGTTTCTCGGCATGCGCGCCTTCTGCCGGATGCGCGGCGAGGAACGGATGTTCCGGGTAGACCGGATCCTGGCGCTCGAGACGCGATAGCGAACGCCCGGCTCTCAGTGTCGTGGTCCCGCGACGATCACACGTTCTTCAGATCGGTTCGAAACTGATCCGAAGCCGGTTGCCGGTTGCCTTCGCGACCTTCTCAAGCGTCTTGGTGGAAGGATAGCTGCGCCCGCTCTCGAGACGTGCCACGACGGATTGCGTTGTCTTCATTCGTGCAGCGAGCTCGGCTTGGGTCAGCCGCGCGCGCGTACGTGCCTCGATGAGGCAGCGGGACAGTTCGAACTCTGGTCCAAGCCGGTCGAACGCCTCCCGATAGTCGGCATCCGCGCTCCATTTCTCATGCAAGTCGTTGACCTTGGTCATCTCTTCACCCTTTTGGCGCGCCGTAACGCCAGTTCTATTTCCCTTCGGGGCGTCTTCGCGGTCTTCTTCACAAACGCGCGTACTACAACAACCCGCTTACCCTTCGCCCGGACGTATAGCGCCCGGGATGTTCCCGAGTGTCCCCGCATACGCATCTCCCATATTGGACCGGTCAGGTGCCTGACATGTGGCAGACCAACGCGTTCGAGGCCGACACTGGCAATCAACTGGCAGATTCGCGAAAACCTTGCTCTCAGGTCGGCGGGCAGGGCCTCGAGCTCCTTGTCGACGGCTGCACCAAGCGTCTCGACACTCCAACCCATTCACGGCCTCCTTGTATCGCAAAATTGCTATCGCAACAACGATATTGCTTGGCAGTGCCCCACGGCCGTCGCCTGTCGGTGCCGGGTGTCTTCCTGCGAGGGGTGCCCCCTCGCGCTGCTGTTTTCCTGCGAGGGGTGCCCCCTCGCGCTGCTGTCTTCCTGCGAGGGGTGCCCCCTCGCGCTCCCCGGGGGCCCGGCCCAACTCGTCGCCCATGCAACAACCGTCCCCGGTCGCTGGCGCTCCCGGAGCCGTTTGTTCCCATGCGAGAGGATGCTGTGTTGGGATGCGCGCGGAACAGTGGCAGAAACCGCCACGTGGCGTGAGAGATGAACCCGGCGCGGCGTCGGTCGATCCGGAGTCGGATTGCGTTCAGATACGCAGTTCGATCCCGAATCCGGGCCCGTCGTGCACGGCGAGCATGCCGCCGTCGACCTGCTCCGGGGGGTCGATGAGGGTGCTGCGCCAGTCCACCTCGCCCCACTGAAGTTCCAGGCTCTCAACGTTGGCGGCGGCGGCGCAGACCGAAAGCGCCACTGCCGTGGCCACCGGACCGCGTGCGTTGTGCGGGGAAATCGTGATTCCGTGCGTCTCGGCGGCGCGGGCGATGTGCAGCATCTCCAGGACACCGCCGCAAAGCGTGATGTCCGGCATCAGGACGTCGACGGCGCCAGTCGCGATGAGCGGGAGGAAGCCGTCGAGCGCGAACCTTCGTTCTCCTCCCGCCAGGCGCTGGTCGACGGTGCCGCGCAACTCCCGCATCCCTTCGACGTCATCGACGGGTAGCGGCTCTTCGTACCAGTCGAGTCCCACCGACCGCAGCCTCTCGGCGACGGATACCGCGCGCGAGAAGTCGAAGGCGCTGTGGCAGTCGACCTTGACGGCTGTTTCC
This sequence comes from Gammaproteobacteria bacterium, assembly GCA_026706665.1. GTDB lineage: Bacteria > Pseudomonadota > Gammaproteobacteria > Pseudomonadales > Azotimanducaceae > VXNE01. The sequence continues at coordinate 4,896 of JAPOYI010000242.1, forward strand.
CCTCCAACGGCTGCACGAATCGCCAGCATGGCGTCGATTCCCGCAGTTGTCGCGATTTCGATGGCGTCGCGTCCGGCGTCCGGGGGCGGGAAACCGTCGAACGGCGCCGCCTTGACCGCCTGGAACCCCGCCTCGCATGCAAGTGCCGCGCTTTCTGCGAACCCTTGCGGGACCCGGTTCCTCGTCATGCGGTTGACGTTGGCGTAGAGGGGCACGGCGTCGCGGACGCGCCCGCCCAGGAGTTCATGGACGGGCGCTCCGAGGAGCTTGCCGCGGATGTCCCAAAGCGCCTGTTCGATGCCGCTGAACGCGGAAGCCGCGCGAACGCCACCCGCTGCGGCTCGAGGCAGGCCGTTACGCCGATAGGCTTGAATCGACAACGAATCTCCGAGCAGGCCGTAGAACGATTCCAGGTCGGAGACTTCGGGGTCGCCGGCGGACGCTTCACCGAGTCCGCTGACACCGACATTGGTGGTGAGGCGCACAAGACGCCAGGTGGTGCGCTCGCTGACGGTGATGGGGAGGACCTCCATTCCGGTTACGCGGGGTTTCACGTCGTGGCGCTCTCCTGTCCGTCGAGCGAGTCGAGGAAATCCAGCATCGCGGCGTTTGTCCCCTCGGGGTTCTCCTGCTGCGTCCAGTGGCCGATGCCGGCGAACGTGACCACTTCCCCCAGGTTGGGAACTACGGCACGCATCCTCTCTTCGTATCCCGGCATCGCCAGGGTCAGGTCGCGGTCGCCGGTGATGAACAGGGCCGGCTGTTCGATGCGTCTACCTGCAAATGGTGCCGAGAGTTCCCAGTTGCGGTCGATGTTGCGATACCAGTTGAGGCCGCCGCGGAAGCCGGCGCGCTGGAACTCGTCGGTGAAATAGTCGAGATCTTCCTCCGTGAGCCAGTCCGGCAACGCCTCGGGTTCCGTCATCTGATCGAGGAATCCCGCCGTTTTCGGGAGGCGCCCAAAGGCGTTTTCGATGCCCGCGCCAGACGCGGAATACAGCAGCATGCGCAGGGTTCGCCTCACATCCTTTTGCAGTTCGTGCTCGGCGACGCCCGGCGTCTGGAAGTAGAGCATGTAAAAGAAGGTATCCCCGAACCTCTGTTTCATGAACGCCGTGGGAGCTCCGTGAGGCCGGTCGGTGGCGGGCACGCTCATCCCGACGACCGCGCGGAAGATGTCCGGACGCCACATGGCGGCGTTCCAGGCGACAGGCGCGCCCCAGTCGTGTCCGACGATCACGGCCTGGTCTTCGCCGAGCGCGCGTACGAGGCCGACGATGTCGCCGACGAGGTGGAACTGGGTATACGAGGTGATGTCGGCGGGCGCATCCGTGCGTCCATAGCCGCGCTGGTCGGGCGCGACCGCGTGATAGCCCCGCGCGGCGAGCGCCGGGAGCTGGTGGCGCCAGGAGTACCAGGACTCCGGAAAACCGTGGCAGAGGATCACCAGCGGGCCTTTCCCGGCTTCTGCGATATGCATGCTGATGCCGTTCGTCTCGACGGTGCGGTGAGTGATTTCGCCCAAGTTCCGACCTCCCCGTAGTGGTGTGGCCATTGTAGCGTTGTTGTTCCGGGAGATCGGTTCAGCAAAACCTGTTCAGAAAAGCCGTCGGCGTCAGGATTGGAATGCCATGGAACGGCGTCATTTCCAGGAGATCTCCATCTCCCGTTACCAAGGCGTCTGCGGCCCCCATCATCGCCGTCTCGAGCAGTTTGTCGTCGTCTGGATCGCGACATCCCATCTTGGCTCCGGAAACCGCAACCCATGTGGAGACCGTCTTCAACTGCGCCAGATAGACTGCTCTGGACTCCCGGCTGACATAGCGGTCGAATTTCGAGCGCCAGATTCGGGTTTGAAGTTCGTCGAACGTCTCGTTCGAGAAGAGCAGTTCGCCGTTCGCCAGGCGCAAGGTGTCAATGGCGCGGCGCGGTTCCCCTGAAGACCGAAGTGCGGCGCTGATGAGAACGTTCGTGTCGAGAACGGCGCGGTTAACTCTCATCCGCCAGAAGCGCTTGCAGCTTTGCGTCCGTCAAGCCGCGCTCCAGCGCTTCCGCGCCGATGGCATCCATCGTCGCTGCCAACCGTTCCCAAGCCGCCCCTCGAAGTCGGCCATAGTGCTCCACCGACATCATTACGGTGACCGCGCGGCCGTTCTTCGTGACGCATACGGGCTCACGCTGAGCGGCATCGAGGAATTGCCCAAACCGATTCTTGGCTTCCCGGGCTGTAGTTTCGTTCATTTGGTCAGAATAGCTATTGTAGTCTCTAGAGACAAGAGAGGAGAGGCCTTTACGGATCACTCGGTGCTCACCGGTGTCCAGCGGATCGCGTCGGCGTAGATGACGGAGCCGGATCCGACGAGGCTCGATACCACGAATCGGACATCGGGCGTATCGATTTCGAAATCGCCCAGGTGGTTCCAGCCCTGCCCGGCGATGGACGCGTCGAATTCAACGGGTTGCTCGCGCTCTCCGATGACGAGCTTCGTGTCGTACTGTCCCTGCCGATCCACGAACGGACCGCGTGCGGTTGGATCAACGGGCAGGTGGTAATCCAGTCGCCACGTACCGGTGAATGGCAGGGTCGCGGAGAAGATCGCCCGCGAATCCCCGTTCCCCGCCGCGCGCGCGGTGGTGCGGCGGTACTTGCCCCAGCCCCTGCTGCTTACCTGCCGAAGCCAGCCGGGTCCGCCCATGTGGAACGGTGGATTGAACAGGGGAAGGCCCTGGTCGTACTCGGTGTCGATCCCCGCGAGGCCGGCGAGGAAGCCGGCGTCGACCTGCTCCTCGTTGTCGGAGTCGATGGCGAATCCCGGATCGAGATCGTCAACGATCAGGCCGGCGGAGGTCGGCGGACGCCAGTCACTCGGCCGCGAGCCATCGAAGGGTTCGAGATCGGTCGCTTCCCTGGCATCGACCTCCGGCAGCGGGAGGGTGACCCGCTGACGATTGAGTGAGAGGTAGGGGTGCAGGGCAAGGTTGGTGGGTGGCGAGGAGGTGATCATGCCCACCTCCACGGATGCGTTGGCGGCGACCCGAATCGGCTCGGTGGAGGACGTGCGTTCTTCCGTGATGCAGACCATTCGGAACAGTCCCGGAGCGGGTTCGTCGTTGCGCACGTGAACGAGCACCTGGTAGCGCGGGCTCCCGTCTGCATCGTCGGAGAGGCGCTGTACCTGTGCGCCGGAAGGCAGGAAACCGGGGAGATGCGTCTCGTCCAGCCAAGCCCCCAGCAGGCCATCGAGATCGATCGCGAGGTCGGCGGCGACGTCCTCCAGATCCTCGGCGGTGAAGTTCTTGCCCGTGAACCGGTCCCGGACCTCGGCGAGCAGGGCAGCGGAGCCTACCGGTCCGAGGCCGTCATGGAGGACATTGGCGATGGAAGTCGCCTTGAGCATAAGGGCGTTGAGGGCTCTCTCGGGGTCGGTGTCGACATCGAGTTGCGAGAGCGGCTCGGCAAGCGCCCGGTCCCACACGGAGGGGCGGCTGGTTGCGGCACGGTAAACGGCATCCGAGACAGATTGGGCCTGTCCGCCGAAGATGATCGTGGCCGCCGCCGGTGCGGCGTACTGGAAGTCCGCGACAATGCGATAGGCGGAGAAGTACCCCGGCCTGCCGGTCAACACCTGGTTGGCGAGACTGTCAAGGACGAAGTCCATCGCCACCGCTCCAGGGCCTGTAGCGCCGGTCTGGAAGCGCAGGAAGTTCCGCGCGGCGCCCGGAAACACGTTGCCGCCGGCGAAGTCGTTCGCGAGCGAACGCGCCAGCATGTCGATCTTGGCTGCGGGGATGCCGCCCTCCTGGTCCTCGAACTCCTCCGTATCGATGAGATCGAAACGGGCGATGGGCAGGCTGAATTCGCGCAGCAGCAACATGCCGGGCTGCGCCAGCACCGTATCGAGGCGCCAGCCACCGCCGTAGCCGCGCAATCGCGACGGGATCTCCACCACGGTCAGCGCATCGTAGGGATATGGCAGGCCATCCTCTTCGGCGGCGTGGAACATCTCCTCGAGACGCAGGGTGAGCGCGTCCGTGGCGTCGGCAAAGAAGTCGAGGTTGTCGCTGTGCGCGGGATGGATGAGCAGTTCGAACAACACGCCGCCCGCACCGATGGTGCGCCGTTCGAACGGCGCTGCGAACAGGGCGACGGCGGGAACCGGTGCGCGGGGCCGGAAGCGAACGCGGTGGCTGTCTTCGACCTCCCGGCGTTCACCGGGACCCGCCACTGTCCATCCGGGCGGCGCCTGCACTTCGATGTCCGCCGTGAAGAAGTCCCGGCCCCGGGACGGGTCGTCGTCGCCATGGTTCGACCCGGGTACGGGAAGCCAGCGGACACCCGGCATGAGCGCGACATAGTCGCCGTCGAACAGGCTGGCCTGCGTGCCGAGCTGGGCGATCGAGGCCTCGTTGCCGCTGACCCTGTCCGCATCGACGGCACTGTCGAGGTAGGCGAAGCGCGCATCGGGGATTCCCGCGGCGGCGAGCGAAAGGGTCAGTGTTCCTTCCAGGGGCGAATCCGGTCGCACCGTGAGCAGGCCGGATTCGTGGCTGAAGTCGACTTCCTTTCCGTCGAGACGCAGCGTCTCGATGTCCATGCCTGGATTGAAGCTGAACACCAGGTCGTTTGCCGCCCCGCTGGCGGGACGCAGCTTCATGTCGACATCCAGCCGCAGATAGTCTCCCGGTTCGATGATGACGCTGGCAGTCAGGTGCTCCACGTCGGCCCTCGGTTGATCGGCAAGTGGCCGGTGGACATTCGCCCAGTGCTCGCGGGTGCTCAGGTCGCCGGCGGCCGACATGCCGATGCCGGCAAGTCCGGCGGCGCCGGCCCCGACGAGGGCGGCGCCGGTTGCAAGCCGCAGGGATCTGGATGCGCCGTCCGGACGCGGGTACATCACGGCGGCGACGACCAGTAGGCCCGCCGAGATGGCCAGCGATGCAAGCCGCTGGGCGACGGCGGTGCCATCGAGAAATACCGGTACCAGGTCCGATGGCAGCAAGTTCGGGCCGAAACCGAAGATCGGGGTCAGGTACAGGGGCGTAGCGGTGGCACCCCAACTGTAGAGTCCGGCCAGGGCAAGCCCGGCGACTGCGACGACGAGGCGGTTCCGCAGCGTTACGGATAGCAGGACGATCAGCGCGCACCACTGCAGCAACGACACGGGAACATCGACGAGCGCCATCGCGGCGAACGACACGGGCTCCACGTCGCTGATCCACCAACCGAGTTCCACGGCGAGGGCTCCCAGGGCCAGTATCACGGCGGCGATGGCCAATATGGGAATCCAGACCAGCACGGTCAGGCCCAGGGTGCGCCCGATGATCACTTCGAGGTTGCTGACAGGCCGTGAGTCCAGCACCTCGTGGATTCGATCGCGCTGGTCCCGCGCCCGGACATCGAATGCCAGGAAGACCAGGCATACCTGCAATACGAACAGCATCGAGCCGGCGAGGATTACCGAGAGCATTTTCGGGCTGACGATCATTCCTGTCGTTACCACATGGCCCGAGCCGAACGCATGGATCACGCCGTAGTAGACGTACGTGACCAGTCCCATTGCCGATGCGAGGAAGAAAAACAGCCAGGTGCGAACCAGGCGTCGCGCCGAGCGCATCTCGGCCAGGGCGACGGCGAGAAGGTGGAGGTGCATGGAGCCTAGAGCGCCGTCAGCGAAGACTCGTTGGAGCGAGATGGCTGGAACGTTGCAGCCCGCGGATCGGCGAACGTGGGTGCCAACTCGGTCTCTGGTTCGCCGGAGATCCGCGACGCGCGCAGTACCCGGGGATGGTCCGTGTTGTAGGGACGGGCGCGGTGCATCAGGCAGCGATTGTCCCAGACTGCCAGGTCGCCCACGGTCCAGCGGTGCAGGTAGGTGCGCGGGGGCCGGCAGGCGTCGGCCATAAGTCCGTCGAGCAGCGACTCCGACTCGGCCGGGCTCAGCCCCGGAATGCCGTAGGCGTGCCGGCCCGTGTAGATGGATTTGCGGCCGGTTTCGGGATGCGTCTTGATGATCGGCCGCAGCGGCGCTCCCTTGTCGTGGAAACCGTACAGGTTGTCGGTCGTGTGCAGGTAGCCGGCTTTCTCCTGCGAGTAATAGAGGGAGTGGTATGCCGACAGGCCGTTGAGCTTGCGCTGCGTGTCCTGGTCCAGCGCATCGTACGCCGCGCGCATGTCGGCGAACTCGGTCTCGCCGCCCTCGGGCGGCGCGACGAGGGCCATCAGCATGGACGCCTTGGCAGCGAGTGGCATGTAGGTGCTGTCGGTATGCCAGCCCTCGTTGCCCTTGAGGATGCGGTAGCGTTCCTCGTCCGGTTGTATGAGCGTGCCGTCCGGTTTCTGGTTGGAGAACTGAACCGTATCGTCGGTTTGCCGCGGCGAGAGCTTCTCGATCTTGCCGAATCGCCGTGCGAAGGCCCCCTGGGACGCTGCGTCGAGTGATTGGCCCGGAAAGACCAGGACTCCGTAGATGAGGAAGGCGCCGTGGATCTCATCCCAGGTGGCGTCGTCGAGCGAGGCGAGATCCACACCCGTCACAACGGCGCCAAGCGTGGCATCGATTGGCGTGACGGTCAGTGGCATGCAGAACCCCCTTTGTTCCCTTGACCCGGCGAGCCGCAGCTTACAGCAGTAGGTCCGAGGTTTCCGTTCCCCGGGTTGCCAAATGGGTGATTCCCTTGCTGCCGATTCGACGCGCCGGGGCATAATGCTCCTCTGCCCCGGATTCTCGAATGACAACCGTGACATCGTCCTCGCGCAATATTGCCAGTGCACTTGGTTGGATGGCCCTGCTCTCACTCTCGGCCTGTGCTCCGCAAACGCAGACCGTTCCCGAGGTGGACTTGCCGGCGCCGACGAAGGACGTTTGGCAAGCCGCCGCCGAAGGTGACACAACCGAGCTTGCGGCGAACAGGCGTGCTGGCGTGGACCTCGATGGCCTGATGCCGGGAGCGGCCCAGGTGACGCCGCTGACAGTCGCAGTCGTTACCGGCCAATGGGGCTCCGTCAAATGGCTGCTGGCCAACGGTGCAGGCGCGAATGCCACGAACGGCGATGGTGGCATTGCCCTCGGCGCGGCGGCTTTCCTGGGCCGGGCGGAGATGGCGAAGATGCTGATCGATGCCGGCACCGACACTTCCATTCGCAACGACGCCGGACAGTCGGCGCTCGACATCGCCAGGCTGGACTGGGCGACGACCGAATACATCGCCGCCATGCTGAAATTGCCGGTGGAGCGGGCCGAAGTGGAAGCGGGCCGCGCGAAAATCGTTGCCATGCTCGGCGGCACGCCCATCGATGGCTGGGGAGTCCTGGCCGGGGTGATCGTTAACGACGATGCGGGGGCTTTGAAGCAACTCCTTGGGAAGGGTGCGGACCCCAATGCGCGGGATCCCCGAAACGGGACCACGGCGCTGATTCTTGCGGCGTTCCTGGGACGCGTGGACATCGCGAAGATACTGCTCGTCGCGGGCGCCGACATGAGTGCGAAGAACAATGACGGTGCGACCGCGCTGTCCGTAGCGGAACTGGATCGAGCGACCACCGGCTACTTCGCCTCGATGTTCGGAATCCCGATACCGGACCCGGACGCCGTGGAGAAGGGCAAGGGCGAAATCGCCCGGATGCTGCGCTCCAAACTGTAAGGAAGAAAATTGGTCGCCACGCCGCGATTTGGCGTTGGTCGCTGTCAACTATTGGGATGCATCGGCGGAGGGGGACATGAAAGCAATCTGGAATGGCCAGGTCGTCGCCGAGAGCGACGATACCGTGATCGTGGAAGGCAACCACTACTTCCCGCGCGCTGCCCTGCGGAAAGACGCGGTCGCGCCGAGCGACACGACGACATTCTGCCCCTGGAAGGGAACCGCTCACTACTATCACCTCGTCGTGGACGGAGAAACCAACGTGGATGCCGTGTGGTACTACCCCGAGCCGAAGGCGGCCGCACGCCAGATCGACGGCCGCGTGGCGTTCTGGCACGGTGTTGAAGTCCTGGCTTGACTGGCGAGTCACCTTGCTGAAACGCAAATGTAACTGATGGGAGGGTTTGCATGGCGCTTGAACTCGGAGTCATAGCGGACGACCTCACCGGCGGGATGATGGTCGCGAGCCTCCTTGAGCGGGAGGGTGTCCGGTGTCCCCTGGTCACCTCGGCCGAGGCGCTCAAGGGTCTCGATGCCGAAAGCGATGCGGTGGTGGTGGGCAAGAAACTCCGCCTGATCCCCGCTCCCGATGCCCGGAGAGAAGTGAGCGCCATCGGCAGTGCGCTGCGGGCCATAGATACGAAACGCATCTACTACAAGTACTGCGCGACGTTCGATTGCACCGACGAGGGCAATATCGGACCCGCCGCCGAAGCGCTTCTGGAGGTGACGGGTTCCGACCGGGTGATCTTTGCGCCCGCTTTCCCGGAATACAGCGTCACGGTGTACCAGGGCCGGCTGTTCGTGGGCGGCCAGTTGCTGTCCGAGTCCTTCAAGCAGTACGACCCCGTAACTCCCATGACCAACGCCAACCTCAGGGAGGTGCTTAAGCCCCAGATGACGCAGGACGTGGGGCTGATTTCACACCGCGTGTTGCATGGAGGCCTGAAGGCGGCACGTGAGTACGTGGACGCCCAGGTTGCGTCCGGCACGCACGCGTTCGTGATTGACTCCGTCGACGACGACGATGCCACCAGGGTTGCCGAGCTGGTGAGCGACTGGGCGGTGACCACTGGCGGCGACGCGTTGCCCGGTTTCCTTGCGCGTCAGTGGCTGCCGGCGGACCACCCTCCGGGGGACCGGACCGTCCTGCCCGCCGCACCTGGATACGAGGCCGTCATTGCCGGGAGCTGCGCGCCATCGACGCTCCGCCAGGTCGATCATTTCGAGACCCGCCACGCGGTGTTCCGCATCGATCTCGCGCGATCGGGCGACGGGCTGCTCGATGAGATCCGTTCCTGGGCGGCGGACCATCTTCGCCGAGGTCCGGTGGCCGTAAGCACGTCGGCGGATGTGGCGGGCGTGGAACGCGCCCAGGCGGTGCTGGGCAGGGAAGGAGCGGCGGCGCGAGCGGATAGCCTGCTGGGGGAAGCCGCGAAAATCCTCTACGAGCTCGGCGTGCGCAAGCTCGTGATTGCAGGTGGCGAGACCAGTGGCCAGGTATTCTCCGCGCTCGGAATTCGCCAGGTAGAGGTCGGTTCCTTTGACGACCTTTCGGGCGGTTACTGTTTCAGCCGCGCGCCGGGGCCGCTGGCAATGGTCACCAAGGCGGGTGGCCTGGGGAACGAGACGTTCTTCGAGTATGCCCTTGAGCGCATGAGACGATCGGAACACGGTGGGGAGTCCTGAAGATGAGTGACCAGAACGAAGAGCAGAAGGTGCGGGAGGAGATCACGTCGTGTTATCGCTATGCGGCGAGCCTCGGGTTGAACGAGCTGGCGTCGGGCAATCTGAGCTGCCGTTTCGAGGACGGCATGCTGATTTCGCCGAGCGGTGCGTCCGAGGCGAACATCGCACCGGAGCGCATCGTGCGTGTATCGCTCGACGGCGACTGGGAAGGCGACATCAAGCCGTCGACCGAATGGCGTATGCACGCCGAGATCTACCGGCAGCACGAAAGGGCCCAGGCCGTAGTACATACGCATTCGGACCATTGCGTGGCCCTGTCCTGTCATAACCAGGCGCTGCCGGGATTTCACTACCTGGTGG
>JAPOYI010000063.1 GCA_026706665.1 Gammaproteobacteria bacterium
CGAAGAACTCCATGCGGTCGAGTTCCTGCAGCAGGTCGTTCGGAAACTCGATGTCCGCCTTGTCGATCTCGTCGATCAGGAGCACCACGCGTTGGTCCGACTCGAACGCTTCCCACAGCTTGCCCTTCTTGATGTAGTTCCTGATGTCGCCGACGCGCTCGTCGCCAAGCTGCGAGTCGCGCAGCCGTGACACCGCGTCGTACTCGTAGAGCCCCTGCAGGGCCTTCGTCTGCGACTTGATGTGCCACTCGATCAGCGGCAGTCCCAGGCTTTGCGCGACCTCTTCCGCAAGCAGCGTCTTTCCCGTGCCCGGCTCGCCCTTGATCAGCAGCGGCCGTTCGAGTTCGACGGCCGCGGTGACGGCCATCGAGAGTTCGTCCGTTGCGATATACGTGTCGGTGCTCTCGAAGATCATTGAGGGTCCTGTTCCAAAACGGTGGGCTTGCGGGCGGAAGCGAAACTGCGCCGCCAACGACAGGCGAAGCGCCCTACCATACCGCATAGAGACCCTTCAGGCACACGCACGTGGCGGACTCCAGGCCTGCAAGACCCGTGTTGACTCATCGGCGGACTTGCGCTTAGGGTATGTGTGATCAAATGTGTGGAAGTACACACCATGGCAACAAACCTTGCGATCGACCCTGAACTGCTGAACAGGGCGCTGGCAGTCGGCGGCGAGAAAACAAAGAAGGCCACTGTAAACAAGGCACTGCGGGAGTTCATCGCACGCAGGGAACAGCGCGAGCTGCTGGACCTGTTCGGGAAACTCGATTGGGACGCAGGGTTCGACTACAAGGCCGAGCGCACTCGGCAATGAGCCTGTTCGTGGACACCGGCGTCTGGTCGATCGCCCTGCGAAGGGATGCGATCCCGGAGTCCGCCGAGGTGAATCGACTGCGGGAAGCCCTGAATGCCGGCGAGGTGGTTCTATCTACCGGAATCGTCCTCCAGGAGCTTCTTCAGGGGTATTCAGGTCCCAGGGCCGCAGCGGAAATCGCGCGTCGATTCCAGGCGCTTCCCATGATCACGCCTACCCTTGAAGACCACGTACAGGCAGCGAATCTCCGCAACGGATGTCGTCGCCACGGCGTTCAGGTCGGAACCATTGATGCGTTGCTGGCGCAACTCTGCATCACTCACCAACTCACGATGCTATCCACCGATCGCGACTTCGTACTTGTTGCGAATCGCACGCCGCTTCAGCTCTGGAGTTGACGCGCGCCCCGATCAATTCGGGCTGTCGGCGCGCGCCCTCCTCAATGCGAAAGCGACACCAACGACGACGAAATACAGGACCTGGACGATAGCCGTGGCCAGCAGCAACCCGGCAGCCACCGCGGCGGGCTCTCCTTCGGGTTCGAACAGGCCCCGAAACAGAAGGACGATGAAGGCCGGCGCGAAGTGCCCCGAATCCTCCGCGATGCGCCAGGGCAAGAGCGCCCACACCGCGACCAGCACCGGCAGCAGGTAACGCATCGATGCCACACGCCGATAGGGCCGGAGCGCCATGTACAATCCGGTGGACGCTCCCGCACCGGTTATCACGGCGACCGCCCAGCCGATCCAGGCGCCGCTCAAGCCTCCACCCATCGAATGATGTGGTTCTCCAGGTCGTCCGGATGCACCCCCGTTTCCGAAACGACCTTGCCGCGCACGCTGATACCCGCCGCATGGACGGTATCCGGCGACCCGGACACCAACGGATGCCACCAGGCGAGACCCCGTCCCTCGGCGATGCGGCGATACGCGCAGGAACTTGGCAGGAAATTCAGTTCCGCCACGTTCGCGGCAGTGATTTCCACGCAGTCCCCCACCAGCTTGTGCCTGTCGGGGTAGTGCTTGCAGCGGCATGCGTCCTGGTCGAGCAGCCAGCATACGACGCTGGTGAAGAAGACATGGCCGTCCTCGTCGTCAAGTTTCAGGGTGCAGCACCGCGCGCAGCCGTCGCACAGCGACTCCCACTCCTCGTCGGACATCTCCGCGAGTGACTTGGTTTCCCAGAAGGGCCGCTGTTTCATGCGCCCAACAGTAGCTGTTGGCCGTCCGCCTGCGCAACCCGTCCTGAAGCGGCGAGAGAAGGACTCAACCCCTGGCGGCCCGCAACAGTTCAACGAAGCGTTCGCCGAGCAGCGGCGCGCGCCAGCCGAGCAGTGCCTCCGGCAAGTCGCCGGTCGCGAAGTACCTCCGCGCGCAGGCCTCGATCAGGCGCCTGCGGCCGAGTAGTTCCGGCGCCATGCCCAGCCTGTCCGCGACGGCGTGAACAGAGTCACGCATCCGTTTCGCCACAGTCCGCTCCCGGCCGGAAAGCGGCCTGGGCAATGGGTCCGGCGGCGCCCTATCGCGCTCCTCCCAGCCCTTGGCGCAGGCCGACAGGATGGCATCGGCGTAACGGCGCCGGGCGCCCTTCGGCAGCATCCTGAGCAGGCCGTCACGCGAGACCGGAGCGGCCTCGGCGACGGCCACCAGGTCCTCGTCGCGCACGACATACGCCCGCGGGATGTCACGGCGTCTCGCCTCTTGTTCGCGCCAGGTCGCGATGCTCCGCAGTACCGCGAGTTTCGGGGGTCGCAGCCGGCCAGCTCCCTTCATACCGCGGTAGTACTCGCGCGGGTTCGGTTCGGGCCTTGCCAGCATCATCGACATTTCGTCCTCAAACCAGGACAGGCGGCCACCCGCCTCGAGGCGCTCGTGCATGCGCGACCAGAGGGGCACGAGATGCGCGGCATCCTCCTTCGCATATGCGAGCTGCCGGTCGGACAGGGGGCGGCGCAACCAGTCCGACCGCGTCTCCCGTTTTGAGATCACGAAGCCCAGGTATGTCTGTACGACCGCCGCGTAGCTCTTCGAGATGTCCGGGGCGAGGAACGCATGGGCGACCTGCGTATCCACGACGGCAACGGGCCTGAGTCCGAGATGGCGGTCGATCATCTCCAGGTCTTCCGAGCAGGCATGCATGACTTTCGTTCGCGCCGCGTCCGTAAGGAGTGCCCGAAGCGGGTCGAAACCCTGCCTTGCCTGCGCGTCGATCAATCGAACGCCGTCTTCGCCACCGATCTGGTACAGCGCGGGAATCGGATAGAACGTCCGCGTGCGCATGAACTCGGTGTCGACGCCAACCAGGCCGCCACAGGGACCGAAGTCCCAACGCGGGTCATCGTCAGATTCGATGAGAGGGCTGGCCTTCATTGCCGCGCGGAGTCGATCCAGGGTGCCCGAGAGCTAGTCGATGGTGCGCCGGCCGTGCAGCGCATGGGCGATGGTGCCGCCGTCAATGTATTCCAGTTCGCCGCCGAGCGGCACGCCATGGGCGATACGGCTCACCCGCACGTCCATGCCCGAGAGCGCCTCGACGATGTAGTGCGCCGTCGCCTCGCCCTCCACCGTCGGATTCGTCGCCAGGATGACCTCGCGGATGCCGCGCACGCGCACGCGCGCGCCGAAATCCACAAGGCCGAGTTCCGAAGGGCCGACACCTTCGATCGGCGAGAGTCTCCCATGCAGGACAAAGTAGCGCCCGCTGTAGCCGCCGGCCTGTTCGATGGCGATGACGTCGGCCGGCGATTCGACGACGCACAGCGTGTCCGCGTCTCGCCTCGGATTTGCGCAGGCGGCACACAGCTCGGTCTCGCACAGCGTGCGGCACTCCCTGCAGCGCTTCACCTCGGCAACCGCGGCGGAGAGGGACCTCGCAAGGGTTTCCCCGCCCTCGCGGTTGTGCTGCAGCACGTAGAGCGTCATCCGCGTCGCCCACTTCGGACCGACGCCGGGAAGCATCTGAAACGCGTCGATCAGGCGATCGATCAGGGGGCTGATGCGTATCAAGACGGGAAGTTGATGCCGAACGGCAGCCCGAGGCCCTTCGTGAAGGACGACATCTTTTCCTTCTGCATGCGTTCCACCCGGCGCGCCGCATCGGTCACGGCCGCCGCGACCAGGTCCTCCAGCAGCCCCCGGTCCTCGCCGGTCAGGGTGCTGTCTATCTCCACCTTGCGCGCCTCGTAACGACCGGTCAGCGTTACCTTGACCAGACCGCCGCCGCTCTCGCCCACCACCTCCGCATTGGCGAGATCCGCCTGCGCCTGTTCGAGGCGCGCCTGCATGTCCCGCGCCTGCTTCATCAAATCGCCGAGATCCTTCACTGCAGGACACTCATGGACTGCGATACTCCCGATCATCCACGGGTTGCACGGAACCCACCCGCCCGCCAAAGACGCGAAGCAGCGACTGCACCGTTTCGTCCGACTCGATGGCGTCCTCCGCCGCGCGCTGACGCTGGGCATCGAGCCGGCGCCGGCGCTCGGCCGGAGTTTCCCGGTCGGTCTTTCCGACCACGATATCGACGCGCACTTTCCGGCCCATGTACGAAGACACCAGGTCCTGCACCGACGAGGCGCTGTCGTCGCGCAACAGCAGGTCGTGCTCTTCGGCCAATACCAGTTCCCACCGGTCATCCGTATGCGACACGAGTTGGGAGTTCTCGAACACCATCCGCGTAACACCCGAGGGCTGCATCCTTTCGACAAGAGCGTAGAGATCGGGCTTTGGTTCGTCTCCCGCAGGCTCAACGGCAGGTGTTTCGGCGTCAGGCTGTTCGACCGGAGGACTCGCTGCGGATTTCTCCGCGTCGGGGCCATCTGCGGGAGGCCTCACGGCGGGTCTTTCGGCCGGTCGTTCGACCACCGGCTTCGCGGCGCCGGCCTGGTCAGCCGATGCCTGCCGCGCCGAGACCGCTGCCGAATCCGGCAACTCGCCCTGCCCCGCCACTGAACGCCCGCCGCCCGAACCGGCCGTTTCCGGCGCGAAGACAAGCATTCGGATCAAAGTCATCTCGAACCCGACCCTCGGGTCGGGCGCGAACTGCAGGTCGCGGCTGCCGCGCAGCGCGATTTCGTAGAACAGTTGCACGTCTTCCGGCGACATCCGTTCCACGAACGGACCCACCGATCCAGCCACTTCGCCACCCACCGTCTGGGCCATCGCGATGTCGTGCAGCGCGCGCTGCATTCCGGCGAGCACGTCCGCGAAGTCCGTGTTCCGCGCCGCGAGTTCGTCGGCACAGCGGAACAGGCGTTGCCGGTCGTCATCCGCCAGCGCGTCCAGCAACGCAGACACTTCGTCGCGACGCACGGTGCCGAGCAGGCTCGCAACATCTTCGGCGCCTACCCGACCACCGCCGAAAGAGATCGCCTGGTCGACGACCGAGAGGGCGTCCCGCATGCTTCCCTGCGCGGCGTCGGCGATGATGTCGAGCGCGTCCGCTTCGAATTCGATCCCTTCCTTCTCGAGAATGGCCGCAAGGTGCGCGGCGATGCGTTCCGGCAGGATGTTCTTCAGGTTGAACTGCAGGCACCGCGACAGCACGGTGATCGGCACTCTTTTCGGGTCCGTGGTCGCCAGCAGGAATTTCACGTGTTCCGGCGGCTCTTCCAGCGTCTTCAACAGCGCATTGAAACTGGACGCGGAGAGCATGTGCACCTCGTCGATGAGATACACCTTGTAGCGTCCCCGGCCCGGCAGGTACTGCACGTTCTCGAGCAGCTCGCGCGTATCGTCGACCCGCGTTCGCGAGGCCGCGTCTACCTCGATCAGGTCCACGAACCGGCCTTCCACGATCTCGACGCAGGCGCCGCAGGTTCCGCAAGGCGCGGAACTGACTCCCGCTTCGCAGTTCAGGCAGTTTGCGAGGGCCCTTGCGATGGTGGTCTTGCCCACTCCCCGCGTGCCGGTAAAAAGGTAGGCATGGTGCAGCCTGCCCGCATCGAGCGAATTGACCAGGGCACGGACGGTATGGTCCTGGCCAACCACATCCTGCAACTGGCGGGGCCGGTACTTGCGGGCGAGAACTTGGTAACTCATCGGCGTTCGCATTGTAGCCCCGCCGGGGACAAAATGGCTCCTGTCATCAGGCGCGATTACGAGTCCGGAGGGCAATGAGCTTCGACGGCAAATTCCTGATCATCGGCCACCGGGGCGCGGCGGGGCTCGCGCCGGAGAACACCATGAAGGCTTTTCGTGCCGCGTTTGCCTGCGGGGTCGACGCGATAGAACTGGACGTGCATGAGGTGGATTCACGGCTCGCGGTGATCCACGACCCGACAGTGGACCGGACGACCAGCGGCCGCGGGAGGGTGTCCGACTACAGCGTCACGAATCTCAGAAAACTCGACGCTGGCGACGGAGAAGCCATACCCCTGCTCGAAGAGGTGATGCAGTCGCTTCCAGCGGGGATGGGAATCAATATCGAACTCAAGGGACCGGCGACCGAGCGGTTGGTGGCGGCCACCTCCCTCGACCTCGCAAACACGCTGGTGTCGAGTCACGACCTCGGGCGTCTCAGGGCATTCCGACGCGCCCGGCCGGACGTGAGGTGCGCGCCGGTGTTCAGGGTCCCCTACCCCAACATGACCGGTGCGGCGCGAGCCGTCGATGCGTGGTCCATCAATATACGGAACGACCTCGCAACGCCGCGACGCATTGGACGGCTGATCCACGCGGGGTTTCGCGTGATGGTCTACACGGTAAACGACATCGAACGCGCGTTCGAACTCAGGCAGCAGGGCGTTTCCGGCGTGTTTTCGGACTTTCCCGACCGGGTGCGGATCTAGACTTGCCGCCGCACCCCTTCACTCGTCCTCGAGTTTCTCGATCTCGCGATCCAGTGTGTACTTTTCATCGGTGACGATCCGCTCAAGCGTCTCGACACGCTCACGCAGGGCGTCCACCTCGTCTTCCAGGGTGTCGGTTCTCGCCGAAGTTGCCGATGCGTTGCGCCGGATCCAAAGCTTGGTCAGGTGAATCGATCCGAGGATCACCGTGATGAGTATGGCGAATACGAAGACGTCCATCTTGGCTACTGTTCCTTCTCTTGTTCCTTCTCGAAATGACCCTATTCGTCCCTGGGAGACCCTGCGCCTGGTGCCGATCGGCCCATCGTGGCGGCACCGATCTCCGCGAATCCGCGATCGAGTGCGTATCTGTCGGAGGTTACGAAAGACTCCATGCGACGCAACCTCAGTTCGATCTCGGCAAAGTCCGCCTTCGCCGCGCGCAGACTCTGTCTTGGCGAGAACTTCGGGCCGAATTCCTTCGCCGAGTCATGATCGCGCTTGCTGTCGCCGCGCCGGCGGCCACGACGCGCTTCGCGTCTTCTCTTGTCCGCGCGCCTGCGCAACCTTTCAGCGCGCTTTCTTCCGTGGGAACCGCCTTTCCACATATTCCTGCGCGCGGCGTCCGCTTGAGCAGACGGACGATAGCCCATGACGAAGAAAGCAACCCAGTAGGCGGGGAATACAACGCTCGGCAGGAACAGCAGGCCGGTCAGTGCGGCGCAGCGGGCCACCCACGCCTCGATGCCCAGGTACCGTGCCACCCCGGCGCACACGCCAACGATCTTTCGGTTTTCCCGATCGAGGTAGAGACCGCGTGAACGACGCAGGAAGTCCTCGTAGTCGTCGTAGTGGATGCGCCTTGACCGTCGCTCGCGTCGCCCCCCGGCGCGTTCGGCCTTGCCCGCAGTTGCCGGTTCGCCCTCATCTCTGCCGCCCGACTCTCCCCGGATACGCGCCGCTGCATCGTCGAGCAACCTGGCGGCGCGACCGGAGACTTCCTCGGTGGCTGCCGAGGCAAGTTCCTCCACTGCACGCTCGAGGTTCCTTGTAGCGTCCTGGATGCTCCGCCTGTTGTTGGGGGAATTACCGCTCCCGTTACGGCTCATCTGCAGCCTCCCGTCACGACGCCGGATCGCGCCTGCGCCAACCCGGCGTTTCGGCATCCAGTATGGCTTCGAGCGTCTCGATGCGCTCGCCCATCCGGTCCGCCAGGTCGGTCAACCGCTCCAGCTCGGCTCGCTCCTCACCTGACAATGCGGCCTGCCCGCGTCGCTTGCTCCGGTAGTGCATGACGAGCCAGATCGGCGCGACAACCACCATGAACAGGATTGCGGGGACAAGGAAGACCGCAACTGCGCCATCACTCATCTTCGCTTCTCCTCAGTCTGATTTCAGCCGTCGTCCCGCGATTGTTCGCCATGCTGAACGCGTTCCTTCAAGCGGCGCAGTTCCTCGTCGACCTGCTCGTCGCCTTCCAGCGAGTCGATCTCCGCCGCGAGCGTCTTCTGGCCCACGTCGTAGGACTCGACCTGTCCCTCGAGGTCGTCGATTCTGCTTTCGTACTGTTCGAACCGCAGCATTGCGTCGTCCACGCTGTGATCTGACAGCTGACGCCGTATGTCGAGCCTGCCCCGGGCCGCCTCGCCGCGCATGACGATGGCGTTCTGGCGGGCCTTGGCGTCCTTCAACTTCGCCTGCAGCGTCTCCATGTCGCCGTTCAGCTTGGCCAGCGTCTCTTCCAGTGCCCCAGATTCCTTGGCCAGCGCCTCGGCCGCGGCTTCGGCCCTGGCACGCTCCGCAAGCGCGCCCCGGGCGAGGTCGTCGCGATCCTTGCGAATCGCAAGTTCCGCCTTGCGCTCCCACTCGGCGGCGTCCTTTTCGAAAGACGCCTGTCGCCGGGCGAGGGTCTTCCGATCCGCGATCGCCCGCGCCGAGGTGGTGCGCACTTCGACCAGCGTCTCCTCCATCTCCTGGATGATCAGTCGGACCATTTTCTCCGGGTTCTCGGCCTTGTCGAGCAGGGCGTTGATGTTGGAGTTAACGATCTCCGTAGCGCGAGAGAATATGCCCATCAGTGTTGCCTCCTGCGGTGTGCGTGGCGATTCCTCGATCTGTTGCACTTCAGAATCCGTGCCAACCCGGGAGATTTGCGCAACCCTTTGATTCTATTGTCAAACCGATTTCGCGGACGAAACTCCACCGCAATGGTTGTGGCTGATCCCGCTAACTATTGGTTAAATACGCCCGTGCCAGCCGAGCCAGACAGACTGATCGGGGAGTCCGCGGCCTTCCTCCAGGCACTGGACGATGTTTCTGCCGTGGCTCCGCTCGACAAGCCGGTGCTCATCGTGGGCGAACGCGGCACTGGCAAGGAACTCGTCGCCGCGCGCCTGCACTATCTCTCGAACCGATGGGACGCGGAATTCCTGAAGATGAACTGCGCGGCGATTTCCGACTCGCTGCTCGAAAGCGAGCTTTTCGGCCACGAGGCAGGCGCGTTCACGGGTGCGGCGCGCATGCACCAGGGCCGCTTCGAGCGCGCGAACGGCGGCACCCTGTTCCTCGACGAACTCGCGACCACCTCGGGACTGGTGCAGGAGAAGATCCTGCGGGTCATCGAGTACGGCGAGTTCGAACGCGTCGGCGGCAGCCGGACACTGCGCGCCGATGTGCGCCTTATCGCCGCCACCAACGCCGACCTCCCACGGCTGGCGGAGGCCGGCAAGTTCCGCCGCGACCTTCTCGACCGGCTCGCCTTCGACGTCATCACCCTGCCGCCGCTGCGCGAACGCGGTGACGATATCCTCCTGCTCGCCGAGTATTTCGGCATCAACATGGCCACCGAACTCGGCCGCGAGTACTTTCCCGGCTTCGCCGATGCCGCCATGCGCCAACTCGTTTCGCACGACTGGCCGGGCAACCTGCGTGAACTCAAGAACGTCGTCGAACGCGCCGTCTACCGGACTGACGACGACACCAAGGTGAAGGAGATCGTGCTCGATCCGTTCGATTCGCCCTACCGCCCCCGAAACGAACCCACAGGGCCGACTACACCGGCGCCACCAGTTCTGCCGCTGGACCTGAAGGAGGCCGTGCGCGATTTCGAGACCGAACGCGTCGAGGCGGCCATGGACCAGGCCCGGCACAACCAGCGAAAAGCGGCCGAGTTGCTGGGGCTGACCTACCACCAGTTCAGGGGGTACCTGAAGAAACACGGTTTGCAGCCGCAGCGTGATGACCGCTGACCCAGCCGCGCGCGCCACCGCAGACACGATCGCGATCGAACCCGTAGGTGCCTGCGTCGACGATGTCTACAAGGTCAAATACTTGGACATTTGCTGACCGACGCCCGGAAACCGACGTGAGATGGCCGCGCAGACTGCTGCCGTCGCCGATACCCCGCCTGGACGACCAAGTGTCCATCTGGAGTGTCACCGCGCGGGACGCTCGAACCTTCTTCCGAATTGTCATCCCGCTCTGGCTTGTGGCCCTCGCGTACATTGGCTATAAGACGCGGGAGTCGTGGCCGGCGGACGATGCCGCAGCAGAGCCGGTCTGGCGCAACGCGGGCGACCAAGCTCTCGCGGTGCTGACGGAACTTGGCGGCGTCGGCATTGGCATCGTGATCTTCTCGGTGCTGATGACCCGCCACTGAACACCACCGGAGGGATATTCATGACGCTTTACGAAGCCATGGCAAACCGATTCGTCATTCCGGTTATCGAGCAACACGAGGCCCGGGGCTATGCGAAGGGCCAAAAGGAAACCGAGGCCAAATGGCGCGCCTGGAACGACCGGCGCCTCGCCGCCGCGCGCGAGGGGCGCGAGTTCGACGAGCAGCCACCGGGAATCTGAAGCCGGTATCGTGACGAGGTGCTAATCGCCCCCGCACCACTGCAGCCCGTTCTGGACCACCGTGCGGAAGGCGGGGTGACTCCAGGACTGGGGGTCGTGCCCGAGTTGCAGGCAGAAGATCCGCGAGTCCCCATCCATGCGCGTCCACGCGATCGTGCGCATGGAGTTGGGCCGGTCCGTCGTCAGCAGTACGTCGCAATCGTCTTCGCAGTCCCGGACCAGGTACGTCTCGTCTTCGATCTCGAAGTCGGCGAGACCCGTCGAGAGCGGATGATCCGTATTGACCTTGACCGGAACCGTCCCGAACCAGACGCCGTTCACCGGCCCGCCGCAGTCCACGTCCTGGACCCACCGGGCTCCCCCGAGTCCCATGATGGATCCCCAGCGGTCGTCGTATCGCCAATGCAGCACCGCGTGGTGCAGGACGAAAATGGACTGGCCGTTCGCGATCAGCCGTTCGACACAGGCCCTTTCCTGTTCGTCCGGCCCCTGTTGCGTCATCGTGTAGAAAACGGTGACATCGAAACCGTCGCGCACATCGTCGTGGACGGCCTGCGAACCTGCAAAATAGCGACGGTCGTCTAAACCTACGGGCGTGAGCCAATCCTTGATATTGAATACGTAAGCGTTGACGCCATCCAGGCTCGTGAAGAAATCGATGAACTGTATGACGTGGTGTCTGTGCCCGCCTGTGAGCACGGCAACTGAAAGTTCGCTCATGTGTCTTCCCCTCCCTGATCCGCGTTCGAGTATAGGTCGGAGAGCGCATCGATTCGACGCGGGGCGTTGAACCACCGCTGGCCATTGGCGATGATTGAGACGTTGGAGGAGGACCAGATGAACGCGCAAGCAGGACAAAACGCCGATTTCTATGTCGCGACGGACGGCGACGATGCCTGGACCGGCACACTAGAGAGCCCGAACGCGGACGGGACGGACGGTCCGTTCGCGACGCTCGCGAGAGCGCGCGATGCCGTGCGGGAACTGAAGCAAGGTGGCAAAAAGGACGATATTGATGTCCGGATTCGAGGCGGCAGGTACTACCTGACGGAGACCGTGGTTCTTGGACTGGAAGACTCGGCGGGAACAGGCCAAGCCATCACCTATGCCGCCTATCCCGGCGAGGAACCGATCTTCTCCTCGGGCGTGCGGATAGAGGGATGGCGTGAGTTGGAACGGGATATCCCCGAAGGCCTCTCCCACATGTCACGGCCTCACGTGTGGGTCGCAGACGTACCGGCGGATCTCGGGACTTTCCGCACCCTGTACGACGGCGACCGGCGTCTTCAACGCGCGCAGACCGACGGTTTCAACCCGACGACAGTGCGCCTGAGGCGCACCGAGCCGCCCCCGGGGGAGTTCAAGCTCGGTCAGGGCGACATGACCGACTACGAGGGGGCACTCGATCCCCTTCGGTACGTCGGCTTTCCCGACGGCGCCATGCGGAACTGGGACAACCTGGAAGACGTGGAACTCATCATCCGCTTCGGATACGCCATGGCGATCCTCCCGCTCGCGCTCGTCGACGAGGAATGGCACCTGGCCAAGACGGCGGCCCAGAGCGGCTACGTACTGAAGGCCATGGGCGGCGGCATCGACCGCGGCGAGACGATCGCCGCTATCGAGAACGTGCCCGAAGGCCTGACCCACGCCGGGGAGTGGGTCCTGAATTCAAAGGAAGGGAAACTCTACCTCTGGCCCCTGGACGAAGAGCCCGGCGACGAGATCTTCGCGCCATCCCTGATGGAACTCGTTCGCGTCGAGGGCGATGTCGATGTCGAAGGACCGACGGATACGCCCGTCCGGGGCATCGTGTTCGACGGCCTCGCCTTCACCCAGGGCGACCGGTACGTCGTCTCGGACGACTACATGTCGATCCAGCACGATTGGGCGATGATCGACCAGGGACACGGCCTGCTCCGCCTGCGGGGAGCGGAGGACTGCCGGATCGAAAACTGCAGGTTCTTCAACAGCGGCGGCGAAGCCATCCGGCTCGACCTGCACTGCCAGAGAATCGTCGTCACCCGTAACGAGCTCAGCCACCTCGGCTGCTCGGGCATCCTCCTGCTCGGCTACGGTCCCGGCACGAAGGACGTCAACAGGAACAACGTGATCGAGAACAACCATCTCCACCACCTCGGGGAGATCTTCTGGCATTCCCACGGGATCATCGTGCACCAGAGCTCGGAGAACCATATCGCGCGCAACTCCATTCACAACATGCCGCGCAAGGCGATCTGCCTGTGCGGCGTGCGGCCGCAGTTCTTCATTCCCGAAGAGGCCTACAACGTCCTCAACATGCGGGAGTGCGCGCCCTGCATCCGCTGGCACGAGATCGAAGATCCGGAAGCGGTGCAACAGGACGCGAGAGACTCGAAGGTGCGGGGCGTCATAGACTGGCCGCTGGTCACGCAGTACCTGCACACGAGGAACAACGTCGTCGAATACAACGACGTCTCCCGCGCGAACCAGGTCTTCATAGACGGGGCGTCCATCAACATCTCGGGCGCGGGCGAGAACAACGTCATCCGGCGCAACTACGTCCACCACATCTTCAATCCGCGCATCGCCGGCGCGATCCGCATCGACGACTTCCAGCGCAAGACCACGATCGCTGAGAACGTCATCTACAAGACCAACTCCTGCGGGATCATCCACAGGCACGAGACGTACGTGGAGAACAACGTGATCTGCGATGTGTATCCGGGTTGCTACATCTGGATCGGCCAACGGCCCATCAACGGCTCCAGGATCACCGGAAATGTCATGCTGTCTACCGGGGAGATGAAGGAACCGCGGCGGGGATACCGCTACGACGGGATGTTCTACTCGCTCGCCGGCCGCCTGATCCAGGACATGGATGTCTGGGAGCACCTCGGGGGAATGGAGAACACCACCATCGACGGCAACGTCTATTTCGTCCAGGGCGAGTCCGAGGAGTCGGCCGAGGTGCTGGAGAAACTCCGGTCGCTCGGCTATGCCGAGAACAGCATCTATGCGGACCCCCTGCTCGAGGACTGGGACAACGGGGACTTTCGCCTGACGGCGGATTCGCCGGCCCTGAAGATGGGCATCAAGTCACTCGACGTGCGAGAAACGGGGCTCACGGACGACTTTCCCGACCGGCTCAGGTAGCCGGGCCGGGAAGCCGACGAACCTGAAGCGATGGCAACAACGGGTTCCATTCAGTTCGCCGCCATGGGGCTGGCGACGCCCGGGATCGCCGTACCGGCGGCCCAGGCCGCGGAGCGCAACGGCTTCGACATCTTCCTGCTGACGGACAGCCAGAACCTCCGGGGAGACGTCTACTCGCAGCTCGCGCTATGCGCGAAAGCGACCTCGTCGATCATGCTCGGCACGGGCGTGACCAATCCGATCACGCGCCATGCCGCAGTCACCGCCACGAGCATCATGAACTTGCAGGCCGAGAGCGACGGCCGGGCCATTCTCGGCATTGGACGGGGCGATAGCGCGGTTCTGCATATCGGGCGAAAGATCGCGTCCCTGAAGGAATATGAGGCCTACATACGCGACCTGCAGGGATACCTCTCAGGCGGCGTGGTCGACCAGAACGGCTTCCCGAGCCGGTTGCGCTGGCTCGACCTTGTCGAAGTGGAAAAGGTGCCCGTGGACATGGTGGGATCGGGACCCAGGTCCCTAGCGCTGCCGTGTCATGAGAAAGAAGGCTGGACAACGGGCATTTGCCATTGTAGCCTGT
>JAPOYI010000098.1 GCA_026706665.1 Gammaproteobacteria bacterium
CTCACTTTGCGTTGGAATCGCATCTCAGCTTTAGGCTCATCTCGCGTTGGACAAGACTCGCCCTATGACTCCGCGCCCCCGCCCTATATGATGTACAACTAGATCTGTACATGAGAGGGATGTATGAGCGGTAGGCAGGTTTCGGCTGCGGAGTTCAAGGCGAGGTGTCTGCGCATTATCAAGGAGATGCAGGACACCGGGAAGTCGGTCACCGTCACGAGGCGGGGGCGCCCGGTGGCCGTCGTGTCGTTGCCGCCATCGACCGGGCCGACGCGATCGTTCATCGGCAGCATGCGCGGGACCGTGCTGAAGTATGACGATCCCCTCGAGCCGGCGGCACCGGCTGCGGACTGGTCCGCCTTGAAGTGATCATCCTCGATACCCCTGCGCTGGTTTGGGCCGTGGCGGATTCGCCCCGGATCGGTCCGGAAGCCAGGGCGAGGATCGACGACGAGCGACGCACGGGCCGGGTCGGCATTTCAGCCATCACGCCTTGGGAGATCGCGCTCCTCGTTGACAAGGGCCGGTTGCAGCTGGCGATGGATGTTGGCGTCTGGATAGACAGGGCGCTCGGCTCGCCGGGAATCGATCTGTGCCCGATCGAGCCGGCTATCGCATTGGACAGCGTACGTCTGCCCGGGGAGTTCCACGCCGATCCCGCGGATCGATTCCTGATTGCTACCGCGCGGCATTGGACTGCCGCGCTCGTTACGGCTGATGCCGCGATCCTGGAATACTCTGCCGCAGGGCATGTGCCAACCATGGACGCGGCACGATAGGGCAGGATGATGGGCCTCGCCATGCTCATGCACAACCCGTCTCATCCCGATGTCCGCGGACTCCTTCCCTCTCGTCCCGTAGGGCGTTGACGGCCTTTCCCCATGCGAAGCGCACCCGCCGTCAAGGACATCCTGCTCGCCGGTGCCGGGCACAGCCACGTCCAGGTGCTGCGCCGGTTCGGCATGCGGCCCGAGCCGGGCCTTCGTCTCACCATCGTCGCGCGCGAAGTCGAAACGCCTTATTCGGGGATGCTGCCCGGGCACGTCGCGGGCGTTTACGAGGCGGGCGAACTGCATATCGATGTCGCGCGCCTGGCGCGCTTCGCTGGCGCGAACTTCATCGCGGGGGAGGTGACCGGCGTCGAACCCGACCAGAACCGCGTGCTGCTGCGGGGCCGTCCGCCGATGCGCTACGACGTCCTGTCGATCAACACCGGCGGCGTTCCCGGCGGCGGCCTCGAGCCTGCCGAATGGATCACGCCCGTCAAGCCCATCGGCCGCTTCCTGCCGCGCTGGCGGGCCGTGGCGGAAAGACTTGCGCGTGAAGCCGTGCGTCTCGTCATCGTTGGCGCCGGCCCCGGAGGCGTGGAGCTTGCGCTCGCCGTGCGCACCCGTTTTCCGGGCACGTCGCGTTGCGTCGTTGTCACCGCCGATCCGGACATCCTGCCGGGCCATTCGGGTGCCGTCCGGCGCAGACTGCGCGCCCTGCTGCGTGAGCGGGACGTCGAAGTGGTCACCGATTTCTTCGCCGAGGGTGCCGACGCCAACGCGGTTCGCGCCCGCGACGGCCGTGCGATCGAACACGACCATGTCTTCTGGGTGACCGGCGTGGATGCGTCCGACGCCTTTTCCAATAGCGGACTGGCGACGGACGAGCGCGGTTTCATCGCGGTCAACCGCTACCTGCAGGCGACCTCCCACGAGAACGTCTTCGCAAGCGGCGACGCGGCTGCGATGCAGGGCCAGTCCCGGCCCAAGTCAGGTGTATTCGCGGTGCGCCAGGGCCCGGCGCTTTCGGACAACCTGCGGCGCTACGCACTCGAAAAGCCATTGCGGCGCTTCCGGGCCCAGTCCGAGGCCCTCGCGCTGATCGGCACGGGCCAGGGGAATGCGGTCGCCTCAAGGGGTGCCTTCCACGCTTCGGGCCGGTGGGTCTGGCGCGGCAAGGACTGGATCGACCGCCGTTTCATGCGGCGTTTCCAGGATCTGCCGGAGATGGCGGAAGACGAACCGAAGCTGGCTCCCGCATTACGGCCCGACGCGCCGGAAGCCATGCGCTGCGGGGGCTGCGGCGCAAAACTCGGCGCGGACCTGCTTACGCGTGTGCTACGGCGCCTGCCGGCGCGTGAAGATCCCGCGCTGTTGCAGGGCATCGGCGACGATGCTGCGGTCATCGAGTTCAGGAATCCGACGCTGGTCGCGACCTGCGATGCGTTCCGCGCCATGATCGATGATCCCTATCGGTTCGGCCGTATCGCCGCGCACCATGCGCTAAATGACCTTTACGCCATGAACGCCGCGCCGAGCTATGCGCTCGCCATCGTCACCGTGCCTTCGATGGCGGATGCGCTGATGGAAGAGGAGCTGTTCCAGGTCATGTCGGGAGCCGTCGCGGTGTTCGATGAGCAGGGCGTCAGCCTGGCCGGTGGGCACTCCGCCGAAGGCGTCGAACTCTCGGTGGGATTCGCGGCGTTCGCCGGGGGAGGGGAGCGGTTGCTGGCCAAAGGCGGGTTGCAGGTAGGCGATCGCCTGATCCTGACCAAGCCCATTGGCACCGGGGCGATCCTTGCGGGCGCGATGCGGGGCAAGACTGCCGGCCCGGACTTGATCGAGGTGATGGACGCGATGGACGTGTCGAGTACTGCCGCCGCGCGAACCATCGCCCAACATGGTGCGACGGCATGCACTGACGTGACCGGGTTCGGCTTGGCCGGTCACTTGAGCGAGATGACGCGGGCTTCCGGCGTCGGCGCGGTGCTGCACCTGGAGTCGATCCCGTTCTTTCCCGCCGCGGTGGAACTGATGCGGACCGGAATCGAAAGCTCCCTGCAGCCGAACAATCAGCAGGCGCTGGACGACTTCGCGACCGAGGGCTGCGGCCGGGATGGTGCTGAATTCCGTTTGCTGGCGGACCCGCAGACGGCGGGCGGACTGCTTGCGGGAGTGCCAGGGTCGGCGGCGGAAGCGTGCGTGCGGGCCTTGCGCGGTTGTGGCTATGCGCGGGCCGTCGTGATCGGCACGGTCGACGACGGTCCCCTGATCGTCAGAAAACGGGGAGATGTTGCCGCATAGAGCGGGCACTCAAGTTTGTGACGGACTCTACGTGCCGGGCGTAGCACGGCCGCGTATCAGCGCCACGGACAGGCGCGCGGCCCAGGATGGCGCCTCAACGACACGCGGGCGTTCGGTACCGATGTAGTCGGCGATGGTCCGAGCGTGGCCCCCGGAATTGTCCAGGATCCGGATGCGGTCGAACATCGAAGCGGTACTGACCAGGTTGTCCTGAGCAGCGGTCCACCGACGCCGAATCTCCGACTCGGGGATGTGATGTCCGGTTCGAGACCTGACGCGTGCTGCGACACGGTCGATGTTGATGGCGGGGTCTCGGGTACCCATAAAGATGGCGTAGGTCGAGTAGCCGAGTTCGTGGGCCCTACGGGCAATGCGTGGCCTGGACGCGCCCGAATACGTGCTTTCAAAGCCGAACGATTCATGTTGTTCAAGGTGCCGGTCAATAGCCGCATCGACCAGGGCACGGGCTTCGATCTGGAGCGTAGGATCGTCGTAGCTGCCGAGGCCTTGCGCGATGGAATCAGCGTCGTAGAAATTCAACGGTAATTCCCCGCGATGGCTGCGGCACCAAGTGCTCTTTCCGGCTCCGTTCGCTCCGATGACGATGACGAAGCGGGGCGCTGGCATTCAAGCGCCTGGCGAAACGACGTACGGGCACTCCTTGGCGGCGGGGTCGCTGGCGCGAAAGTGCTCGACTCGACCGTCGGGCCATTTGCGCGTGATCGTGTCGTCGGCCAGCAGGTGATGCTCGATGACCCCATTGGGCCATTCGGTGATCACGCGTGAGTCGTCGTCCGGGGGCATGTAGACGAACGCCTTTCCTTGCTCGAAGCACATGCGCCGCGAGTCGGTCCCGGATCCGGTCTTGGGGAAATCGGGCCACGAATCCTGTTCGGCTGGCTGCATCAGGAACCTCCGCGAGTCACGGCATCATACCTCGAAGTTGATGCCGAGGGATTTCAGCTTGGGTTCATCCATGGCTCGGGTCAGATGCCGGAAGAACCGCTCCACCGTGTTCATCCACGAGCTGGAGGTGGGCGTGAAGTGCATGACCACCCGGTCGATGCCGCGCGCCTTGCGGAAGCGCTGGTTGTGCCACTTGATCCAGGACTTCACCTTGGCGTGCTCGCGGGTCGCGTAGTTGTCGGCGATCAGGTGCAGGCTCACGTCCTCGGGCGCCTCCCGATGGCGCCTCTTCACCTAGAAGAATCTCGCCACCGCCGGCCGGAACCGGTCCATGTCCACCAGGAACGAGTCGTGACCCTGGATCGAGGGCAGCACGCGGAAATCGAGATCGGGCACCGTCGCCTCCAGCCCTTCGGCCAGTTCGCGCTGCTGGGCCAGCGGGAACAGGAAATCCGTCTCCACGCCGATGATCAGCGCGCGTTCGGCCTGCACCCGCGCGAGGCCGGCTTCTAGGCTCCCGCCGTGGTCGCAGACGTCGAACAGGTCCATCGCCCGCGACAGGTACAGGTAGCAGTTGGCGTCGAAGGTGCCGATGAACCGCGCCGCGTGGGCCTCGAGGTACGACTCCACCTCGAAGTCGATGCCGAAGGCTTGCCGCCCGGGCTCGTCCGTGGCGCGCTCGCGGCCAAAGCGCACGGTCCACTCGGCGGAGGACCGGTAGGAGATCATGCCGAGCTTGCGTGCGAGCCGCATGCCGACGGTCGGCGGCTCATCCGGCGCGTAGTTCCCGTCGCGCCATGCCGGGTCGGAACGGACGATCTCCCGCTGCAGCGAGCGCACGGCGATGGAGAAGGGCAGGCTGCGGGCGGCGGAGGAGATGAGGAGAATCCCCTCAGCGGCTCCCGGGTGCAGCATGGCGAACGCCAGTGCCGTCATGCCACCCATCGAGGCGCCGACCACCGAATGCAGACGCGAGATGCCCAGTGACTCGATGACCGCATGACCGGCGTTCGCGATGTCCTCAAGACACAGCATGGGAAACGTGAGCCGATAAGCTTCTCCCGTCCTCGGGTCGATCGAGGCGGGCCCCGTCGATCCGAAACAGCTCCCGAGCGAGTTGACGCAGACGACGAAGTAGCGATTCGTGTCGATGGGCTTGTCCGGGCCGACCATGTCTTCCCACCATCCCGTACTCGGATCGCCAGGCGAGGAAGCCGCGTGCGCGGAGGGCGATAGCCCGGTGAAGAGGAGTACGGCGTTGTCCCCGGCCGCCGAGAGCTCGCCCCAGGTCTCGTAGGCGATCTCGGCCCGCGGCAGGCCGCCCCGCATCATCCGGAAGGGCGCATCGATCTCAAGGAACTGTCGCGCGTCGCTCACGAACTCGGCAGGGCTTCGAGCAGATAGCAGAGGCAGTCCGCCCGGGCGGCGCGGAGGTCCGTCGTGTACATGGAGGGAATGACGGAGCGCCGTAGCCGGACTTCCCCATTCGTGGTCCTGAAATAGCGGGCGGTCACGTCGGCGCCGTGCTCATCCACCGCCTTCAGCCCCTGGCTGTCGCGGACATCCGCGATGACCGTGCCGCTCTCGGCGCGTTCGAAGTTGAACCCCTCGAATTCGTCGCGGGGCGTCACGGCGCCGTCGTCGCCATCGATCAGGACCCGCGCGAGGTTCCGGTAGATGTAAAGCTGCTGTGCCGGGGCCCGCGGCGGCTCGCGCCACCGGAATGCGTTTTCGAGGTAGGCCCTGGCGCGATCGACGCTCGTCGGATCGCGGGCCGTGCCGACCTCGACGGTCACCGCGGTGCAGAACTCGGAGAAGCGCCGCGTCTGCACGCCCGGATGGTCGATGACGATGACCCTTTGCGCGAAGGCCGCCGCCGTGCCGAGTGAGCGCTCGTCGGTGCGCGTGACGACGCTATAGGGGGGATTGCGGCCGGTGTTGTTGTGGATGTCGATGGCGGCCAGGGGCTCGGCGGCCATGGCGCGCGCGGTGACCTCTTCGGCGACCGCGGCTTCCGGCGAGTCGCCGCCTTCCCAGGCGCGATTGAAATCCACGCCGCCCGGGAGCTTGCGGACGTTCTGCCGTGCCGCATCGACGTTGGCCACGAACAGCATCAGGGGAGGTGCGTTCCCCGTGCCGAGAAGCGTGCGCGCGGCGTCCCAACCCGAGGTCTCGTTGCCGTGTTGCAGAACCGTGAGGAAGAGCGTCCCCTTTCGGCCGCCGGACAGGTCGAACAGCGTGGGGCCTGCGAGCACGTCCCCGAGTTGCGCCGCCGGGCATTCGAGGAGACCGTCGGGCAATGCGTTGTAGGTGGACAGACGTCCGGAGCTCATAGGCTCCACTCGTGCACCGGCTCTCCCGACTGCTGGGCCTCGACGTAGGCGTTGGTCAATGCGCCTAAGTCCGCGCCGTATTTTTCGACCCAGCGTCGCTGCCATGCGGCGCCGTTGGTATTCGACTCGACGCGGTCACAGACCAGGCCGAGGAACCGGTCGATGTCGTCGTCCGGAATGTCGAGCTTGCCCAACGCGTCGGAAGCGGCGGGCAACAGTTCATGGAGGAGCAGTTCCCGTGCGCCGTGCATGCCGTCGCGCCAGCGCAGCCGCGCGTCCAGCCCCTGCCGGGCGGCGGCATAGAAGTTGTAGCGCGCCGCAGCGAAGTCGAGGTCGGACTCTATCGGCGTTTCGGCGTCCATCAGCGCCCGGACCATCCCCAAGAAGATCGCGGCGTTGCCGATGCAGTCCGGGATGGTAGGCCCCGCCGGCACCACGCGGTGCTCTATGCGAAGGTGCGGCTGGCCGTCGAAGTCGAAGCCGAGCAGCGGCCGGTTCCAGCGCCAGATGGTGCCGTTGTGCAGTCGGATGTGCGAGAGCTTGTGTGCCGGTTCGCCGGTCGGGGAGGGCAGCAGGATCGGGTGTTCCGCGAGGTTCTCGCTGAAGATCTCGAATAGCGACTCGTCGGCGTATCCGCTGCCGAAGCTCACCCGCGCCGGGGTCCTGGGACCCACCGATACGGCCTGTTCGAACAGCGGGATGCGCGTCTCCTGCCACAGCGACTTGCCGAACAGGAACGGAGAGTTCGCCGCCAGCGCCACCATGGGCGCCGACGCGGCGAGGGCGGCGTTGTAGGTCCGCGCGGCGAGGTGCGGCTGGCACTGCAGGTGGATCTGGAACGAGGTGGTGGCGGCCTCCAGCATCACGTCGTCGTGCGACAGCCGCAACGCGTCGTAGCCTTCGATGTCCACCTCGACCGGCGCGCCGTTGCGCAACGCCAGCACGCGGTCGTTCAGCGCCTGGTAGCGCACCATGTTCGACATCGAGCCGGAATTCAGCAGCGCGGGGCTGATCGTCGGCAGGATGCCGATAATCGCGAGTTGCAGGTTCTGGGAGCGCGCGGTCTGCTGGCAGGCTTCCCAGGTGGCGGCGAGTTCGTCGTGCAGGCGCGCAAAGACCCTTCCGGTCATGGCGCAGGGGCTGCCGTTCAGTTCGATGTTGAAGGCGGCCAGTTCGGGAACCACGAGCGGATTGGCGAGCTCGTCCAGGAACGCGGCGTTCCGGGCGGCCGGTTGCCCCGCCTCGTCGACCAGCCACGCCTCGAGTTCGAATCCGACGATGTCGCCCCGATGACTGAAGCCATCGTGCGCGAACAGGCTCCCGACCAGGTCGGTCTCCTGGTCGAGATGCCGGCGGAACCTTGTGAAGTCCTCCGCGTTGAAATGCCGGCGCGCGATTTCGTCGCCCATGCTCTCCGGTACTCCCTCCGGGATTCGCCCGAATTCAACAGCTTACCAGCATGCGGGCCAAGATGGTTCCGGTAACCGCACGGTGCGTCACGGCGCGTTATCGGACAGGCAGTTCGGTCCGCTTGGCCACCGTACGCAGGGCGAAGCTCGACTGGACGCGGTCCACCCCCGGCAGGGCGGTCAGATGCTGGCTATGGATGCGTTCGTAGTCGCGGGCGTCGCGCACGATCACGCGCACCAGGTAATCGGCCTCGCCGGACATCAGGTAGCACTCCATGACCTCCGGCAGTTTGACGATCGCCTGCTCGAAAGCCGCCAGGTCTTCGCGCTGCTGACTCGCCAGCGTGATCTGCACGAAGACGTTGTCCGGGTAGCCGGCCAGTGACTGGTCCACCAGGCCGACGTAGCCTCGGATCATCCCGGTGTCCTCGAGGCGCTTGAGGCGTCTCAGGCTCGCCGACTCCGACAGGCTGATGCGCTCGGCGAGAACCGCATTGCTGATCCGTCCGTCCTGCTGAATAGCGTGCAGGATTATTCTGTCTCTGTTGTCTATTCCAACGGATTCCACTGCATGAGCCATATTTGGTCGAAGATAGTTCGAATATGCTCCAATACAGCGGGCAAGAACGCAAACCGATTGCGCATCGGGTTGTCTACAGTCATGCAACTGGCTGACCCGAACAGGCGAAACGTAATGCGGATTGGCGTCCCGAAGGAAACCAAGGTCCACGAATACCGCGTTGGACTCACGCCCACGTCTGTTGCGGAACTGATTCGTGATGGACACAGTGTCGTGGTGGAGCCCAATGCAGGTGCTGGCATCGGATTCGGCGACGCGGACTACGTCGCGGTCGGCGCTTGCATCGGTTCTGCGCCGGAAGCCTTCGCCCAGACCCTCGTGGTCAAGGTCAAGGAACCGAATCTCGACGAATGCGCGATGCTTGGAAAGGACCAGGTCCTGTTCACCTATCTCCATCTCGCCGCCAACCCCGCGTTGAGCCGCGCACTGATGGCCAGCGGCGCCGCCGCCATTGCCTACGAGACTGTCACCGCCGCGGATGGCAGCCTGCCGCTGCTGTCGCCGATGAGCGAGATCGCGGGCCGCATGTCGGTACAGGTCGGGGCCAATGCGTTGCAGCGAACGACCGGCGGCAGCGGCGTGCTGCTCGGTGGCGTCCCGGGGGTCGCACCCGCCCGTGTCGTGATCATCGGCGGCGGGATGGCCGGCGCCAATGCGGCCACCATCGCCCTGGGCCTGGGTGCCGACGTCACGATTCTCGACAAGAGCGTGTCCCGATTGCGCTGGTTGGCGGACCGGTTCGACGGTCGTGCCCGAACGATTGTCGCCAACGCATCGACGACCCGGGAATACGTGCTGGGCGCGGACCTCGTGATCGGTGCGGTTCTGGTGGCGGGAGCACGGGCGCCGAAACTGGTAACCGCCGATGACGTCCGCGACATGCGCGACGGCTCGATTTTGGTCGACATCTCCATCGACCAGGGCGGCTGCTTCGAAACGAGTCGCCCGACCACGCACGACGCGCCGACCTTTGTCCACGACGGCGTCGTCCACTACTGCGTCACGAACATGCCCGGCGTCGTGGCACGCACCGCGACGCTGGCACTGAACAACGTCATCCTGCCGTACGTCAGAACCATCGCCGAGAAGGGCTGGCGTCAGGCGATCGCAGACGATGCGCACCTCGCAGACGGCTTGAATGTCGCGGATCGCACCGTCTGGCACGAAGCCGTGGCCGAATCCCTTGTTGCCCCCCCTGTCGGCCACGCCGCCTGACGCCGCCCGCTCGGCGATATCGTTGACGCCCGAGCTTGCCCTTCCGGAGAGTCTGGAGACCGTATAGGCTCGCATGGAACAAATCTCCGTTCGTCTCTTTAGCTCACGCGACCGAGGCGGAGACGAGGGTCAGGTCGAAGCGTTTGGCCTGGCGCTGAAGATGCACGATCATGCGGTCGCGGCGCTCCTCTTCCCAATCGGCCAGATCTTGCTCGACGTACTGCTCGCCCCGGGTGAGCATGGCGTAGATGAGCCGGGCGAGGTGGTGCGCGGTGGCCTTGATGGCCTTGGCGGTGTCCATCCGGGCCAGGCGGCGGCGATGCATTGCGCCGATGGCGCTCTTGTCGCTGCGCGCCGTGGTCGCCGCCATGCGCAGCGCCTGGCCGAGGCGGTTGGAGCGAGGTCGGGGGCCGCCACTCAGGCGTTTGTCGCCGCTGATGCGCGTGCCCGGCGACAATCCGAGCCAAGAGCAGAAGTGCTTGACCGAAGGGAAGCGGGCGGTGGAGAACGCCCGTGCGATCGCCCAAAGGGGGCGATCCCCGTCGCGCATCGAACGGGGTGCCGACCTTCGCCAAGGCCGCGGAGATGGTCATCGCCATTCATTCGGAGAACTGGAAGCCAGGGTCGCGGTCCGAGGAGAGCTGGCGCGCGAGTCTGCGCGGCTACGCGATGCCGCGTCTCAGGGAGCGAAGCGGTGGCGCAGCCCGTGCATGCGCTCCAGTCCGGCGTCCGCCGCTCGTAGACCTCGAGCTGCTGGACGTAGTTGCGGTGACCGGGGATCATCGCCCCGCCGCCCGCCAGGGCGCGCGCGTCGTCGAGGACACGGCGTTGCGAATCCTTGAGCACCGGGATTTCCCGCGACCGGCCGCCCTTCGTCCACGACGCCTTCAGCACGATCTTCGAACCGCGGTCCGCGTACGACGGCGAGAACTTGATCGCCTCCTCGCGCCTGAGCCCGAACGCCGCCACGCCCGTCCAGCCTGCCGGAAAGTAGCGAGACGTCCTGTGATCGTTACGGGGCGGACACCGCAACGGACGAAGCGCGCACCGAAACACGCAGCAATAACGCTGCCAGCACCGTTGACGTACAATAGCGCATCAGGTCCGCTGACCCAGTCCACAACCGTCGCGAGGAACCGACTATGCACTCCGGGTGCGTTCTAACCGACTACATTGACCACGCGATGGCCGGAGCCGTTTACGACAAGCTCGACGACGGCGGCTTTGCGGGCCGCCTTCCGGCGTGCCGCGGCGTGGTTGCGTTCAACGCCAACTTGACCGGCTGCCAGACGCTATTGCGCTCTACTTTCGAGGAGTGGTTGGTCCTCGGCCTGAAGCTTGGCCACGAGATTCCCGTTCTGTCAGGCATCGACTTGAACGCGGAGCCTGTCCGTGAGCCGTTGGACGCCGTGTAGCCGGCGCGTCTTCGTCCGCCGTCTTCGCGCACTCGGATTCGACGGACCCTGGTCCGGCTCAAGGCACCAGTTCATGGTGTTCTCTGGTCACCGATTGGCCCTGCCGTCGAACGACGAGCACTCCGTGCCGCAACTGCGCATGATGCTGCGCGAGGCCATCTTGGGACACCGGCTCGGTCCCGACGAGTGGGCACGGCTATGAGCGAACTCTCAAGACCTGCACACCCAGATCACGAACGCGCATCGGCTAAGCCGCACGCATTGATTCATCCCCGCAAGCGCGGGGAACGCACATGTGCCACCAGGATTACCTTGCGGTAGGCCGGTTCATCGCCGCATGTGCGGGGAAGCCGGGAAGATGCGGTAGCCGATGCTGATCTCGACGGGTCTATCCCCGCATGTGCGAGGAAGCCGCGAGATTGGCGCAGAAAAATCCGCCGATCTTGGGTCTATCCCCGCATGTGCGGGGAAGCCTCTAAAGGATAACCGATTGATCTTATTGTTAAAGAGCCGTTGGAGCTAGGATTGGGTGGACTTCTTCGTTCAATTCCGCCTTACGAGCAATACGCCATCCGCATCGCAGATTTCCTTTGGCGGATCGCCGAGATGACGAAGCACCAAGCCCCCTGGAGCATCGCGCTCGCGCCAAATCATTACCAGGGCGCCCCGCTTCAATGCACTGTGCCAGCCCTTGACCACTGTCCAAATTCTCTCACGAACCCCGCTCGATAAATCGGGCGAGACGTAAACGCCCGGCGACACCTCAAGCATCGCTGATGCCAGAAATCCCCTATATCTTGCTTCCACATCGCGCGTTACCAACACCGTCATGGGCATTGTCAGTCCGCCTCCGAGGAATTCGCTTCAAACAACTCCTTAATGCGGTCGATCATCCGGGGGACGGTCTTTTCCTTGACCAGCGTTCTGCCGA
Source organism: Gammaproteobacteria bacterium (assembly GCA_026706665.1). Lineage (GTDB taxonomy): Bacteria > Pseudomonadota > Gammaproteobacteria > Pseudomonadales > Azotimanducaceae > VXNE01. The sequence continues at coordinate 11,861 of JAPOYI010000098.1, forward strand.
CCTCGCGCCGCGTTAGCCGCTCGATGTTTCCATAAGGCGGGGTATCACCTGCTTTGGCGGCTCGAAACGCAGCAGGAATGGTGACGGTGTCGCGGTACAGGTCAGCAATGTCAAGCAAAAACACTGCCCCGGATCCTCGTGGATAAAGCCGAGTTGCGGAATGGTCGCCGTGGCAGTGACCGCGATGGCTGCCGCCGCTTCGACTCCCGGGCGTGATGAATTTGGCCGAAGCAGCAGCATGCCGAATCCAAAAGCCTTGTGCCGCCCCACGCCTTTGCGCAGTAGTTCCGGGAACCGCTCGGGCGTCGTTACGCGCAAAACCCCGTGCAAGGTGGCGTCTGGCCCTTCCGGCCCCACGCCGTCGCCTCTGAGCGTGCGGCTGCGGCTGAACGCGGCAAGTCGGCATTCCTCGATGCGGGCCGCCTCGCCGAAGCGCTCCGCCAACCACTTGCCATAGACGACCTCACGGGTTTCGCCCGCCGCCGCGGCGGATTTGTCGGCCTCCACGCCTCCCGCGGGAAAGAGCCGGACGGCGTTGAGGAAAAAAGCGTCCACTTCCGCGCCTTTCGAGTAGGCCCGTCCCGACTGGGAGTCCTCAAAGCCGTTCCTAAGTCTTCTCACTGGCCGGACGCGCACATCGAACGCCAAGCGTCGGCCATGGGCGAATTCCATCGGCATCGCCTTGGACTGAATGACGCTTGGCTTCACCACGCCCAGGCAGTCCGGCGTGCCCACGTCTTGGGCGATGCGTTTCAATGCGGTGGCATCGAACTTCGAATAGGCGTAAAGCGTAGCTGTCCGGCCTCTCGATGGGGCAAAGAGCCGGAAGGGCTGCAAAGCTGATTGGCCAAAGGTCGCGGACAGCAGTACATGCAGGGCGTAGCCTGCATCGAAAGTACCCCGTCTGATCAGCCCGCGATGGCCGGCCCAGCGGTTGAAGGCCCGCATGTCCATGGGTATGCAAATGAACTGCCCGCTCACTGGGCTTCCCCAGAGGCTCGCAATCTCCCCTCGCACACGCGACGGGAACCCCCGTGCAGGCCGGTCAGCCAATTGCGTTCATCGGCAGCAGTTCTCATTATGCCCGTCAGTCCCTTCCGCAGGAGGGGTCTGCCGGTCGATTTCGCCCGGATCGGGTCGGAAAGGCGCGGATTTTGCATCCGACGGCGAAATCGGACGCCAAAATGAGAACTGCTGGTTCATCGGTCAAATCAAACGTGCGGTTCGCGCCCTCCATCCCTTCGGACTCGGGCCACAGCGCCCGAAACTCCTGCAATCCGGCTGGTGCGGCCCGCCGCAACGCCTCCCTGGCGTCTTCCGCCTCCACCCAGCCTGCAAAAATGGACGCCGACGGCAGGCAGGGCTTGCGCCCGATGAACAAGGGACGGGCCGGGCGGCGTAGAGCATGCGCAAGATCGTCAAGCGTAGGCGCAGCGTCTTGCGAATCGAGGCGGAGCACGCCCGACAGGCGTAGATCCAGCCGGTAGTCGCGCCACCTCTGGTGCGCCCCGATGTAGCTCTTGGCGCCGCCATCCCTGCCCGATGCTGTGCCCGACGTCGTCCAGGCTCGATCGCTTTTGGCAAGTTGGGCGGTTTGATAGTCGGTTGCGCGCCCATGCAGCGGTTCCACCTCATGGAGGAAACCGAAAACGATGCGGTCCTGCAGCCGCTGGTGCGCCTCCCGCATGTTCCGAGTCCAACCCAGCGCGTTGGCCAACAACCCGGTCAGCATGGATTGAGCGGGAAAGTCCCTTGTCACGCCATGCGAATCGATGGCCTCGCCGCCGAAAGCCGCCAAAGGCGCGTGAAGCCGCATCCGCATCCAGCGCATCAGGCCGCCCCCGCGCGGACCGCCGTTCCGGCCCAGTCGGCGAGTTCAGCCAGCGACCCTGCTTCGGCATTGGCAACAGCGCGGCCGGCCACACCAGAAGGCGACTTTGGTTGCTTCACCTGGGGGGATCGGCAAACAGACCCGAATCCAGAGATCCATTCAATGCGCGTGCATCGGCGGATCGAGTTCATCGGTGACAATTCCGCGCACGGCACGCTCGAGGACGCCGGCTTCGGCGCCTTGGCGACCAGCAACTCCAGCGACCTCGCCCACATCCTCAATGCCGAGTGGACAAGGCTGGTGATACTCGACTTGGTTCTGCCGCGCAACGACGGCGTCGAACGCATGTAGGAGGTGCCGGGGCTCGCGGATGTAACACCCTCGCGCTCCCGGGGCTGAGGGCTTGCATGGAAGTACGCCTCCGGCGACGGGGGAAACGCCGGCACTTCCTTACG